>JAGATI010000146.1 GCA_017621295.1 Clostridia bacterium
GTAGAATTTAAAATTGATGAAAATACTCGTAAATATAAAATGGAAGAAATAGAAGTGAAACTACTTGGAATGTAGTAATTGAATAAGAATAGTGGTATTTAGCTACTATTCTTTTTTGTAATAATTGTGATATAAAGTAAGAGATTTTAATGTTTAGCATTATATACAATTATGATGAAATACATCTAAAAATAATACATGAACAATTAAAAGGAAATGATAAGACAATAAGTAAATATTGAATTTAGTTTAGGTCTATTGAATTTATAATAAAAGATAAGACACCATACTTTAATATGGTGTCTTTATTTAAATTAATTAGGATTTCCTTTTTTTAAATCAAATATAACTGCATCTTCATTATTAACAAAATAGTTTGCATCACTAGTATCTGTTTGAATTGGATCTATTTCTCCTATATCATTATCAGAGAAACCTGTTATAGTAGATTTTTTCTTTTTAGTACGAGTTTTTGCTTTTTCTTCTTCTGCAATACCGCTAGTAAATTTATCGAATCTATATTCTTTTACTGACTTGGGTTCTTTGTACTTAGATTCTAAGAAGTCTAGTTTTCCGGTACCTACAACATTTTTACCTTTTATATTTTTGACCTTGTACATACAATTTTTGAATTTTAATGATTGTACTTTTCCAGCCATATAATTAGGTTTCCATTTATATTTAATACCACCAAGTTTTGGATCATAACTGCCTTTAGTTGTGTCATATGCAGAAGTCCAATCCCATTCACGTTTTTCACCAAGTTCTTTTTGCCACCAATCATTATCTTCTGGTGAATTGTTTCCAAATACAATTTTATTGGCACAGTTAGCAAGAATAGTTCTTTTATATCTTCCTTTTTCCACATCTAATTGGTCTAAGTTTTGTGCAGATACAACACTTGCAACTCTATATTTTCTATATAGTGTAAATAGAGCTTCTGTAGAACTACAAATGAAATCTGAGAATTCATCGATATATAAGAAGTGAGGTATTCTTGAATTTTCATTTCCTGGTCTTCTTAATATTGAATATTGCATTAATAATATAAAGAATAATCCGAAAGCTTTATGGGCATTTGCTCCTAAATCACCACGTCTTGTACAAACTAAAGTGATTTCTCCATTTTCTAAAGCATTATCAAAGTTAAGGTTATTGTTTCTTTTACATAGTATATTTCTAACTCCAGGATATCTTAATAATGTATCTAATTGGCTACTTGCTGCAGATACGAATTTTTCCATATCGCTTTTTCCGAACTCCATCACTATAGAAGTTCTTTTTAAAGTAAGAAAGAAGCATTTTGTATTCTTTATGTAATTCTTCATCTTCTTTCATTTTTTCGCACATTTCTTCAACCAAACTAAAGTCATTTAGCATTTCCATCATATCTTCTAAATTTGGTAAATCTCCATCATGTAATTTAGGATACATTACTTTTAGAAGGATTGATAAATTTTCTATTGCTTGTGAAGACATATTTTCTCTATAAGCAAGTTCTATATCTGGCTGATTTGTTGAATATAATCCTTTTAGAACTGTAGAAATAGCAACTGATATATGTAATGGATTATCAAATATAAAAGGATTTAATCCGGGGTGAATTCATGTCATTTGGGTCTATTAAGTTTACAGGCATTTTATAATTATCTGCAACATTTAATATATGTGAAACCGATTCGAAATCTGGAGATATATAAGTTATACCTAAATTGCGATAAACTATTGAATCTTGAGAAGCATTTAAAATAAGTTTTTTCATAAATGCTTGATAAAGTTGCAATTTTGAGTTATTTGGCTTTAACATATTTAAATTAAAGTTTTTGTTAATATAATCATTATTGTAAGGATATTTTAGTGTTGCTATACCAGTTTTTAAAGCTGTAAATGCCATTTCTTTTGATAATTCTTTAAAGAAGAATTTTTTATCAATATCACGTGCAATCATTGGTTCGTATATCATAGATGTTTTTCCAGAGCCTGATACACCAACTACAAGTGTTGATTCAAATCTTTTGGATTCTGGAATTTTTACTGTTTTTCCAGTGTCAGAATCTTTACATATAGCTATCTCGCAAGTATAAGGACCAGTACCAACAGTTTTATCTGATAAATCTATTCCACCATAATCTCCTATTGAATCTCGAATGTCTTTAGTGTCATTAACAGTTGTAATTAACCAATGGATTGGCTTGTAAAATGTTGTAAGAGGAAAGAATAGTGCTAAAGCACTAAAAGCAGGTCTTACAAGGTCGCTAAATTCTGTTGCAATAATATGATAGTTAGGAACAGAAAGAAATGCAAGCCAACAACCTAGATTTACCCATTGAGTTACCATTGATATTATTAGTATATATAATGAAATAAGATATAAATAGAAAAATGATAACTTAATTTTTTTAGAATCTGCATATTTGGATGAACCAGAAAATAGAAATGCAAATACAGGACATGCAAAAGCGAGTGTGTATTGTATAGGGTTCCAATAAGAACTAGATACTCCTGTAAAAATTAAGAATAACATTTCTACAATTCTATCTACTACTAAATAAACAGAGAGTAAAGTTAGAATAAATGTCATAAATGTATTTCTATCTGTTTTTAATAATTTTAAAAATTTATCTATATATTTTAATATAAAACCAAAGATAGCATTGATTGGTCCTAATAATATTTTCAAATTTTTCACCACTTTCAATTAAAATAATACATATATATTATCCTATAAAATTGGCAAAAAAACAAGTGGTTTGGCAAAAAAATATACATAATATTTTAAGAAGATGTAATTAAAATTAAGCATTTTTAGAAAAAATATAATAATAATTACAGACGATAAATAAAATATAGAAATGAACAGAATTATTAAGTTTGAAAAATGTATTTGTTACATATATTAATAGAATGGAGGAATCTATGCAAATTGAAAGAAAGAAGATAAAGCAAGAAGGGTTTATGCAAGGAATAATTGCACTTATTTTTTCACAGGTGTTAATAAAATTATTAGGTTTAGTATACAAATTATACTTAACTAATAAAGAAGGTTTTGGAGATGAAGGAAATGCAATATATAGTTCTGGGTTCCAAATTTATGCATTACTTCTGACTTTATCGTCAATAGGAGTACCAAATGCAGTTGCTAAATTAGTGTCCGAGAGAACATCCATAGGGGATAATAGAGGGGCACATAAAATTTTCAAAATAGCTTTTATAACTTTTGGATTTATTGGTTTTTTAGGGACTTTAATATTATTCTTTGGTGCTAGTTATATAGCAAATGTGCTTTTACAAATTCCAGAAGCAGAACTTAGTTTAATTTCTCTTTCTCCATCAATATTTTTTGTTTCTGTAATTTCAGTAATAAGGGGATATTTTAATGGGAAACAAACAATGAAGGCGACAGCAAATTCACAAACAATAGAACAATTTTTTAAAACTGCTTTTACAGTAATTTTAGTAGAAATTATAGCTATTACTTCAGGAATAAATGTTAAAATTATGGCAGCAGGAGCAAACTTTGCAACTACATTAGCAACAATTGCAAGTTTTGTATATTTATATAGATATTATAAAATTAGAAAAAGAGAAATAGCATATGAAGTAAAAACATCTGTCAATTACAAATCTAATCGTGTAATACATATACTAAAGAATATATTATTAGTATCAATTCCAATGTCATTAAGTTCTGTGTTAACATCAATTAATAAAAATGTGGATTCTATGACTGTTGTAAGAGGATTAAAACATTATTTATCAGATCAAGAAGCAAAAATACAATATGGTATACTAAGTGGAAAAGTTGATACATTAATAACACTTCCATTATCATTTAATATAGCATTTGCTACAGCTTTGGTTCCAGCGCTATCTAGTTTGATTGCTAGAAATGATATGGATACTGGTAAGAAAAGAATATCATTTTCTTTATTAATAACAATGTTAATTGGTCTTCCATGTACTATAGGAATAATAATTTTTGCAAAACCAATACTTTTACTTTTGTTTCCAAATGCAAGTTCTGGAGAAACAATATTTAAAATAGCAGCCATTTCTATTATATTTACAGCTCTGGAGCAAACTGTAAATGGAGCACTTCAGGGAATTGGTAAAGCATTTGTTCCAGCATTTGCACTATTATTTGGAGTTATAATTAAGATTATTTTAAATTTAATTTTAGTATCTATACCGCAAGAAACATGTATAATAGGAGGAGCAGCAGGAGCAGCTTTTGCAACAACAGTTTGCCATATTATAGCATTTTTTATAGGATTTATAATTTTAATAAAAAATATTAAATTAGATTTAAATTTTACTAAGTTTATAGTTAAACCAATTATAGCAACATTAATGATGGGAATTTGCTCTTTTTGGCTATATAATTACTTATCTGGAATAATTATAGAAAAATTGTCTATAATAATATCACTTGTAGTAGCTATAGTTATATATTGTTTAGCTATAATATCTCTAAAAGTATTTGACAAACAAGAGTTACAGATGATACCATGTGGTACAAAGATGTATTCATTTTTGGAAAAAATAGGATTATATAAGTCTTAAAGAATACCTAAAAATGAGTGATTAATAGTAAAAAAACAAACAAGACTTACAGAGATAAAGCTTTCAAGAGAAAAATAAAGGAAAAAAAAGAAGGATTTTATATAACTTTGGCGAATATTGATAATAGTAGATAATTAAGTAATCTACATAGACGAAAAACTATAGGAGGAATGTATAATGAACAAATCTGATTTAATCGCAGCAATCGCTGCTAAGACAAATGAAACAAAAAAAGATGCTGAAGCAACATTAAATGCTTTTATCGAGGTTGTTACAGAAACTTTAGCAAAGGGAGATAAAGTTCAACTAGTTGGATTTGGTTCTTTTGAAGTAAGAAAAAGAGCAGCTAGAAAAGGAAGAAACCCACAAACTAAAGAAGAAATAAAAATACCTGCATCAAAAGCTCCAGTATTCAAAGCTGGTAAAGCTTTAAAAGATTTAGTTAACAAGAAAAAATAATTTGTGAAATTTATATAGATATATGAATTCATATAAAAGGATATAGACAAGAGTTCTATATCCTTTTTATTATATAAATATATAAAATTAAAAAATTTTATTAAATAATGAATTTTTAAAAAAATTGACATATAATAAAAAATATAGCATAAATTCATAAAAATTCGCAAAAAAATGTGTCTAAAACTTGACATAGATCCATTTGTTTAAGAAAAATATATGTAATTAAAAAACGTTTATAATAAATATAATGTATAAAATTACTAAATAATACACATACTACAATAAAGTGTAGGTGGTTATATGAAAAAGTGGATTTTATATATAATAATATCAATTCTATTAATAATATCTATAAGCAGTATTACATTATTAATTATATCAAATAAGGATACTAAGGGGAATAGAATAGAAAGCATAGATAGACTTGCTGAAATAGAAAATAATGATATAAATGAAGAAAGACAAATTATTACTACAAGTTATTCAAGTACAAAGGTTTCACCAGATGCTATTATAAATTTTAATACTTATTATAAAGTGTGTGGACATACAATTAGAGAAGAGAAGAAAGCCGAAGAAGATATTGTAAATAGAGCTGAACAAGATATAACAGAAAAGTATATTGATTGGGATATTAAAAAATTTTCTGCAGATAACGTAATATTATATAAAGAAGTTGACGGTATATGTGATAATGACTATATAATAAAAGAAAAAGATGGAAGTATAGCTATCTTTAAGATAGATAATGATGGTAGAGAGAGAGTATATGATATTACTTCTATAGAAATACAATATTTGCCAGAAACAGATTTAATGCTATTAAAAGAGGGGATAAAGGTAAACGGTTTAGATAAAGTAAATCAAATTATTGAGGATTTTGAATGAATCTAAGAGGATTATGTTTAATCTAAATTAATACTATATAAAATAAATTGTTATTTTAAGATGAAGTCTTCATTTTAAAATAACAATTTATATTTTTGTATGTCATATTTTTTATAATAAATTTTAGCAAAAAGATTTATTTTGATTTAAAATTCATTTTTTATTTATTTTTATCAACAATTTTTAAATTTTCCTTTTTTAGATAACCTTGTTTATAAAATGCTTCGAAATACATTATCAAAGAAAACATAGTCATAAATAATGCTAAATAGTAAATATAAGTATCAAAATGAAAATCAAGTTCGAAATATTTTACAATAAAAGAAGAAACTATTGCTACATAGAATAGTACAGTAGCAAGTTTTCCATACCATTTACTAGAAACAACTAATTCTTTTCCATAAAGGAAAGAGGCTCCAGCTATCATCATAAGTTCCTTCAGAAATACAACAAACAAAATCCATAGAGGAATTATATTCTCTATACTTAAAGCAGTTAAAACAGAGACTTGTGTTGCTTTATCAGAAAGTGGGTCTATTAGTTTTCCAAAATTAGTTATAAAATTAAATTTTCTTGCAATAAAACCATCTAATATATCTGTAATACCAGAAATAGTTAAGAGAATAAATGCTACTATGTAATTAGATTGAATAATAGATGTAAATATAAAAGGTATTAATACAAATCTAAACATAGTTAATATATTAGGTACATATTTAAACATATAAATTCCTCCATTAGTACATTTAATTTTCTATTTTAAATTGTAACTGATTGTTTTCTAAATCGATATTTACTGTGGCGCCATTTTGCAATTCTTGTTTTAATATAAGGTCAGATAATTCATCTTCTACATACCTTTGAATAGCTCTTCTTAAAGGTCTTGCTCCATATTTTACATCTGTTCCTTTTTGTAATATAAAGTTTTTTGCTTCATCTGATACATTCATTATAATATTTTTATCAGATAATACAAGTTTGGTTTCGGATAACATTAATTCTATAATTTCTAATAATTGATTATTATCTAACTGTTCAAAAACTACTATTTCATCTATTCTATTTAAAAATTCAGGTCTAAA
>JAGATI010000147.1 GCA_017621295.1 Clostridia bacterium
TGCTCATATGACTAGTCCGACCAGCAAAGAACGGAATTTTTATATATAAATACACAGGCTACGGACTAATTTTTTATCAAATTTTAAAATTAAGGCTGACTGATAACATTTAAATCATCTGCCTCCATATTAAATACATATCAAAATAATATAGGCTTGCATTTTTAATAACTAATTAAATTAGAATTTCTTAAATTGTTAATTTAATTTCCTCTGCCTTTTCCTTCACCTTTTTTAAATCTTGCCAAAATTCTATTTTTTTATTTTCATCTCTTAATAAAGCTGCTGGATGCCAAGTAGGCATATATAAAATTCCTTTTTGCTCCATCCAATTACCTCTTGCAGAAGTTATTCCATATTCTTTTCCTAATATATTTTTCAATGCTGTACTTCCTAGTAAAACAATAATTTTGGGTTTTATTAATATAACTTGATTACGCAGGTAATTTAAGCAAGCATCTGCTTCATCTTGTTCTGGTACACGATTTGCTGGTGGTCTACACTTTACAATATTTGCAATATATATTTTGTCTCTATTAATCTCCAAACCTTCAAAAGCCTTATTCATTAGCTGACCAGCCTTACCAACAAAAGGGAGCCCCTGTCTATCTTCATCTGCTCCGTGGTCCTTCTCCTACAAACATAATATCTGCTTCTCTATTACCTTCTCCCAAAACAATATTAGTCCTATTATTACACAATTTACACTTATTACAATCTATAATTGATTCTTCTAATTTCTCCCAATTGTCATACATATGCTATTCCTCCTAAAAGTTATTATTTTATTGCAATTATTGCAGTATTTCTACCAGCTAAGTTTTTATCTACTCTATAAGAATGCATTTTATCTGAATTACATACTGTACAAATTTTACTATCTATAATATTTTCGTCCTTTAATCCTAATCTTTTCATCATATTTATATTAGCAAGTACTGTATCTATATAATATTTTTGTTTCCCATCTTTTATTTGTCCAAGACTAATAATATTACTATTCTTAAACGCTTCATAAAACATATCTTTCACATCTTCATCTACTTCAAAATGACATTTTCTAATTGTAGGTCCTATTGCACAAATAATATCTTCAGGATTAGAACCATAATCTTTAATCATTTTTTCTACTGCCAACTTTCCTATTTTATTTAATGTTCCTTTCCATCCAGAATGTATATTTCCAATTATGTTTTTCTTTTCATCATATAAATATATAGGCATGCAATCTGCAAAAGTTAAAGATAAAACTTCATCTTTTCTATCTGTTAATAGTCCATCTATATCCTTTAGCTTTTCTATAAAAATTCCTTTTTCAGTTGTGACACTTTTAATAAAATTAGTATGTGTTTGAAATGGTCTAACAATATTTTGGCTACTTAAGTTTAATTCATTTGCAATTTTATTATAGTTATCTAAAACAGTTTGCTTTATATCATAAAAATTTAAATTATCACCAAAGGTTAAGTCTTTTAATGTAAAGCAATGAGATATTTTATCTTCATACTGTAATAATTTCCTAAATTGTAAATATTCAATACCATTTCTGTTTATATGAATTACATTCTCATTTGATAAATCTTTCATATTTAATCACATTCCTTTCTTGAAAGGCACAAATTAGCATAAATAATAATCCAGTTTTGGGATATTATTCAACCTTCCTACTTAGATATCTTAATATTAAAATAATTGTTACTGTTTTAAAAATTACACTACTTATTTTTATAGCTTTAGAAATTATTATCTATTAAATTATATAATACTTTTTATCTTTATATATTTTAACCCAACTTTTATAAACTTAATTTAAAATATATCTCCTTGGTATTCTCTTAGAAATACCACATAAAATTTCATAGTTAATGGTATTACATTTGTCTGCAATTTCTTCTACTGTTATATGTTTATTGTCCCATAAAATTACTTCATCACCAACTTTAATATTTTCTATTTCTGTAACATCTACCATAAAATTATCCATACAAATATTTCCAACAATATTTGCATATTTTCCATTTATATACACTCTTCCTATATTAGATAAACTCCTTCTTATTCCGTCTGCATATCCAATTGGAATAGTTGCTATTTTAGTATTTTTATCTGTTATATAGTTTCTAGAATAACTAATAGCTGTTTGTTTAGGAACTTCTTTTAGAAAGACCACATTTGACTTCATTTTTGTAGCTTGTTTTAAATGTAGCTTTTCCTTCATATTAATATTAGGATAATATCCATATATTATTAATCCAGGTCTTACCATATTATAATGTGAATTTTTAAATTCTATAATTCCGCTACTTGCTGCTGCATGCTTATATTTTATATCATATCCGTTTTCTTTCAGATTAAATACCACTTTATCAAACAATTCTATTTGTTTATTTGTATATTCTATACTACTATCAACTGATGAAAAGTGAGTATATATTCCTTCTATATTAATATTTTTTAATTTTGATACTTTTTTTGCAAACTCTAAAACATCTTCTGGTTTTAAGCCTACTCTTCCCATACCAGTATCTACTTCTATATGCACATTTATTATTTTTCCCGCTTCTTTTGCAAAAGAGTCAATTTCTTTTGCTATTTCATATACAGATATTCCTGGAGTCAAATTATATTCTACAATTTGTTTTGCCTCATCTAATAATAATTCATTTAATATAATGATATCTTGATTAAATCCATTTTTTCTTAAAGTTATAGCTTCATCAACAATTGCCACAGCTACTTTCTTAATTTTGTTTTCTTCTATAGCAGGTTTTAAACTAAAAGCTCCAAGTCCATAACCATCAGCTTTAATTACTGGCATTACTTCTACTTCTTTACCTACAAAATCTTTTATTTGTGCAATATTGTATGATACTGCATTTACATCAACTTCTAAAAAACTATTTCTCATATACATTCATCCTTCTTCTTTTATCATCTCAAGTACAACTTGCTTATCCATATTTCCTATATATCTATAATCATTTTTAAGTCCACTTTTATTAAAATTACATATCGCCTTATACTCACAATATTCACAAGGAGTTTTCTTATTCTTTATATTATAGTAAGGTTTTAAATCAATTTGCCCTTTTAAAATCTCTTCTGATATCTGTTTAATTATTGTATTCATATATTTTTGCAAATATTCAAACTGAGACCTTGTAACTGTGTTAGACCTTGAATTACTTAAATTTCCCTCTTTATCTAAATATGCAGGAACAATGCTAGATGCTCCCTTTTCTAAACGTTTATCCATCATTTTTACAACTTCTACATCTGCAAGAATAAGTCCTTGCATTTTAAATTTTTTTCTTATTTCATCTTCAATTTCCTCTTTACTTAAATTTTTATCTGATTTAATAATAGGATCTATTAAATTAAAATATAATACTCCTGCTGGTAATACATTTTCTTCTTTACAAACCGCATCAAGATATGTAAGTAGTTGAATCTGAAGCCCTGCATAAACTTCATTTAAATCAATATGTTTTACAGAAGATTTATAATCTATAATACGAATATATTTATCTTTGCCCAATCTTCCAATATCTATTCTATCTATCTTTCCTGTTACTTGTACTTTTTTTCCATTATCTAAAGAAACCGTTATTGGTTCATATTCTTTTCCTTCTTTAAATTCAATTTCATTTCCTAGCACATCAAAATCACTATATTTTAAACTTTCTATAATATATTTCATAGATTTTAAAACAACTCTTTTTAATCTTTGCGCTAATACTTTATACTTAGGTGTACTAGAAAAAATATAATTTTTATTCAAATTTAATTTGTCATTTACAATTTCTTCGATTATTTTTTCTATTTCTTCATCTGTAATATCTTTTATACTTATACCTCTACCGCTTCACTTCATCAAAAAAGCTATCTATAACATCATGCATAAATGAACCAGTATCTATAGAGCTTAAGTTTAAAGTATTCTTTTCTGAAATCTTCAATCCATATTTAAGATAGTATGAAAAAGGACAAGCTCTATATTGTTCTAATCTTGATATACTTGTTTTTAATACATTTCCATATAACTTCTGAACAGCTTCTTTACTAATATTAGAAGGTACATTAGTAAAATATATGCCCTTTATACTGTTTTCCAATTTTATCTTCCATTTTTCTTGGTTATAGAAATATGCAAAAACTATGTACCAATAATCTTCTATTTCCTCTCCGTCTTTTAATCTACTTAAGTTATTTAATAATCCTTCAAATGCTATATTTTCATTTGCTATTTCAAACGATTTTTCTACAATATCACTTTTCTCTTTTATATTTGGAAATAATCTTTTAATCTTAGATATTAGTATTGAAGCCCTTAGAGACTTTCCTTCCGAATCTGATGAAGCATATGATAAATATAGCTTTTCTTCAGCAGTAGTAAATGCTTTATATATATTAAAATTATCTTCAAATAGTCTATCTAATGTCCCCTTTGCAAGCTCTATTCCATCATTTTTCAAAAATTCTCTATCTTTGTCATTAAAATACCCTTCATTTCTATTAATACTTGGAAACATGCCATCATTTAAACCTATAATAAAAATAGCCTTTACTTTATGACTTCTAGACCTATCTACATCACCTATAATTACTTGGTCTGAAGAAGCAGGTATTTTCCCAAGACCACTATTACCGAAGACCTATTTTTAAAACTTGCATGTACTTATCAAAAGTAATT
Source organism: Clostridia bacterium (assembly GCA_017621295.1). The sequence goes on from JAGATI010000147.1 coordinate 4,694, forward strand.
TTATCATCACCAAACACAAGTACAATTTCATCTAATACATCAAGTAAAACTTTAAAACTTGTTTTATATTCTGTAGCAAGTTCATTATAACCCTCTTCTAATTTTTCTTTAATTTTATTTTCTAATTTTTCATCTATTTTATTTTTTATTAAAAATTCATATAAACATCTTGTTATTGTTCTAACATCTTTGGACGAATTAGTTGTATTTTTAAGTTCTAATAAAGGCTCTACAATTATTTTTCTTAAAGTTTCCATTCTTTGCATTTTATCTTTATTTTTATCATTATCATCATAAAAGTTCCATTCCGATTTATACCATTTACTTTGCTTTATTCCCCATTTTAAGCAATAATTTTCTAATTCATAAATTTCTTCTGGCTCTATTTCTATAAATCCACTTTTAATATAATTAAAAATCGATTCATGTGACCAGTTTTTCGAAAATATATCTAATAAAGATAAAATATATTTAACTAAAATATTATCACTTAAATCTTTCTTTTCATCTATAAATATAGGTATATTATATTTATTAAAAATAGCTTTGCACAAATTAGAATAGTTATCTAAATTCTTAGTTATAATTGATATATCTTTATATCTAAACCCATCTTCTCTTACTAGTTTTACAATTTTAGAAGCAACATATTCTATTTCTGAATATTGATTATTAGCCAAAAAAATAGATATATCATTTGGCTCTAAATCTAATTTTTTTTGCTTAATACTATATAAATTTTGTTCTAAATGTAATAATTCTTTAGACTTAAATCTAGGATATTTATTTTCTATAAAAACAGGATTTTCTAATTTTATCTCCTCATCATTTGCTATCTCCATAAGTCTTCCGAGCTGTTTGCTTATTAGAATAAAATATATCAACTTCTGGATTTTTATCTAAAATTAAGCTATCTGTACATACAGTTATATTAATTTGTTTAGTAAGCTTTAATAATTTTCTTATAACATCATATTCTTGTTTTGTAA
>JAGATI010000001.1 GCA_017621295.1 Clostridia bacterium
ATAAAAATTAAAATTTTAAATTATGTTGCATATAAATGAATTCCTTGTAAATAAGAGAATAGATAAGAAGATAGATCAAAATGTTTATACATATTTTCCTAATTCAAAAATAGAATTGATAGAAAATATAAAAGAACTGTTATATAAAGAAGAGCATAATTTAAATCGTATTGATACATCTAAGATTAAAGATATGTCATCTTTATTCTGTATGGTAGATATTATTAATGCTGGTATAGCTAATATAGATTTTGATATTTCTGACTGGAATGTAAGTAAAGTTACAAATATGAGACATATGTTCGATAAATGTAAGCAGTTTAATTGTAATTTATATAATTGGGATGTAAGTAAAGTTAAAAATATGGAAGCTATGTTTATTGGATGTAGTAAATTTGAAGGAAAGGGATTAGAAAATTGGAATGTAGGTAAAGTTAATAATATGAATTTTATGTTTAGTGGTTGTAGGAGTTTCGATCAAAATATAGTAAAATGGAATGTATCTAATGTAAAAAATATGTCAGGTATGTTTTGTGATTGTGAAAATTTCAATCAACCATTAAACAACTGGGATGTAAGTAATGTTGAAGACATATCTTATATGTTTAGTGGGTGTAAGAAATTTGATCAAGACTTGAATGACTGGGATGTTAGTAAAGTTAGAAATATGAAATATATGTTTAATATTTGTAAGATGTCTAAAAATACACCAAAGTGGTATAAGCAATAAAACATATAAAATTTATAATTTTAACATTTAATCATGATACACATAAATGAATTTCTGATAAATAGTAGGATAAATAAGAAGATAGATCAACATCAATATTTCCCAAACAGTCTATCTGAATTAGAAAGCATCATAATTGAGCTTTTAAGTAATAAGATGTATGATTTAAATTGTATTGATACATCTAAAATAACAAGTATGAATCATCTATTTGATGTAAATGTTACAACAATTATAAATGATATTGATATAAATATAAGTAGTTGAGATGTAAGTAATGTGACGGATATGAGTTATATGTTTTCTGGTTTATCAAAATTCAATTGCGACATAAGTAATTGGAATGTTAGTAAGGTTGAAGACATGTCTTATATGTTTGAAGATTGTGAAATTTTCAATTGTGACATAAGTAATTGGGATGTCAGTAAGGTGAGAGATATGTCATGTATGTTTGCTGGTTGTTGGAAATTTGATCAACCATTATATAAATGGAATATTGATAATTGTAATGATTTTTCTTATATGTTTGCAGATTGTTATGAATTAAATCAAAATTTAGATTGTTGGAATATAAATAAAATTAAATATTATATAGATAATATGTTTCTTAATTGTAAGTCAATGAAAAAATTACCAAAATGGTATAAAGAATAGTTATTGGTAAGATTAATGTTCAATAACTTTATTTTTAACTAAGATATAAAATACATATATATGATATCATTCCCATCAACTTTAAATAGAGGCGGTGCTAATCTAAATTTACCAAATGTATCTAATTCAACTAAAGATGTAATTAAAGATGCATTTAAGCAAGCTTTCAACAAAGGTTTGTCAGCTATTACAACAGGTGCTGACTTAGATACTGTTGGCATAAGATATGATGCTACAATAGATAAAGCTGCTCTATTAGACAATACTAATCTTGCATACAATGGACAAATTTCATTTACCCATAAAGTAGATGAAGCGCTATATAAGTATGAAGATCCATTTCATATGCCTTTAGCTGCTATAGACAGTATGAATAAGTATAAAGTGTATATATGGGATAAAGACATACAATATTCACATAAAGCAACTAAGAGGGGTGATTCTTCTGACAACTTATATGGCAAGGTTGGTGCTGAACTTTCAGGTTCATTATTCAATCCATATTACGGAATGCTTAGAAAGGGTCCAACACCATCTACTCCACTTATGACAAACCAGGATCCAAACTATGTACATTCAGAAGATTGTACTATAAAGAATCTAGTAAAGTTGTCTAATGAATCAGGTGCTGATGGAAAATCTCCACTTGGACAGGCAAGATATAAGTATTCAGACTTTATGTATTGTAAAGATTTAGGAAAGATAGCAAACAACCACTTGATAACATTACGTAGATTCTCTACTCCTGTTGGCGACAATATATTTACTGAAGCTGCAATGCCTAAGTCAACAAGTAATTTTTCTATGATGGGTGACATAGGAAGATTGGTTACTTGGTTTGGTAATGAAGACAATAAGCTAGAGGACATACTTAAATATGACTATGTTGCTACATGGAAAGAAATAAGCAATGAAATAAAGCAACAACATTCTAAAGAAGGTGAAGGTACTGATGAAGGTGCCGGATTTAAGAATATAGCAAATAAAGCTGTATTGGCATTTGGCAATACTCCATATTCATATAAAGAAGCTATTGAACAAGGAACTAATCCAGCTTTTCGTCTTCCATTTTTCAATAAACTTGTAGAATCAGGTCAGTATCAAAATGATCCAGTAATCCTTGGTGAGAATTATGATGAGCATAAAGTGTATGAGCCTAAGAATACTATAAGAAAGATACATATATATGATGGTGAGCTTACATTCAATCATGAATTCACTTTAGTGTTCAACTATACATTACGTGCATATGACAACATAAATCCTAAAGCTGCATTCTTAGACTTACTTGGAAATATTATGGTTGTAACATATAGACGTGGTCATTACTGGGCAGGACAAAATGAAGTTCTTGGTGTGCAACAAGATACACAAGGATGGAGATTAGCTCATAATATAATACATAAGGGTGTTGAGACAACTAGAGCATTCATAAGTCAGTTAATTACTGGAGGTGGAAAAAACTTTGCAGCATCTATGCTTGGTTCAATAGGAAATGCAGCTAAAGACTTCATGGATTATTTTAAACAAGGTGCATCCACTGCAATGAATGCAATTAAAAATGGAGATATGCAAAGTATTGCAGCAAATTTGTTGAATGATGCAGCATCATTATCAGAAGGTTTGCTTAAGAACTATCTTGGTAGACCATCTGTATATCAATTCAATTCATTGATAGCAGGAAATGATACTGGTACATGGCATCTTACTATAGGAAATCCTCTCAATCCAATAGCTGTAATGGGCAACCTAATATTGACGAAGTCCGAAATTCAACATTATGGACCTCTTGGTGTAGATGACTTTCCTACTGGTCTTAAGGTTACAGTGTCTCTAAAGCATGCAATGCCAAGAGATGCTACAAAGATAGAAAGAATGTATACTGAAGGATTAGGTACTATATATCAGAGCTTAAACAACATAAAGGACATAACACAAATTTATAATTTACAACAACCACCAGTTGCTGATAGAAGTTCTGAACCATCAAGTGATGTTAGATCTGCAAGTAAGCCAAAAGAGATTCATATAGATAAGTTGTTGAAGACAATAAATAAGCCATTAAAAATATCTACACCAGAAATTCATATTGACAAATTATTGAATTTGACAAATGCTAAAGAGCCATTTCAAATAAAGACAGGTCAGTTAATGAATCAAAACTTAATAAAAGATGGATATAATTATCTTGGTGACTATGATATTGAGAGAATAAATGCTAATAGAGATCAATTAACATAGTCAATTATTAATATAACAATTATTGAATGTTGTTCATTTAGTTTCTATATTTATATAAATATTTTCTGATAGAAACTAAATGAACAACATTCTTTATATAGGACTTAATGGATATGCAGGATCAGGTAAAGACACTGTAGCAAAAATGCTTCATCACATATTGAATAGAGATTGGTCTTCTTATGATGAATGCAGACAAGCGTATCATCAAAATGCAGAAATACTTGCAACATATGAAAATTCTGACATATATTCAAGCAATAGAGTATTTTGTATTGCTTTTGCTGATCAACTGAAAAACATATGTGCAAGTATGTTTGGAATACCTGTAGAAAGATTCTATTACAATAAAGCAAATTCTTGGATATGCATAAATAAAGACTTTGAATATACAGAATCAAAACCATTGCCTCAATATATAATATCAGCAGAAGACTACTATACTTGTTATAATGTATACAACAATTATGCTGACAAATATTGGATGTCACTTAGAGAATTGTTAGTATATGTTGGAACTTATGTTTGTCAACAACATATAAATAAGCAGATATTTATCAATATTGTCAATAATACTATAAATAGAAAAGTGTCTCAACATTCTAATGAAATAAGATATGCTATAGTTACAGATGTTAGATTCTTACATGAGCTTGAATTCATACATAATAAGAAGGGAATTACTATAAACATATATAGATACAATGTAAAACAACTTGACAATATAGCTGAGCATGATCTTGATGATTCTGAAGACTTTGATTTTATAATAGATAATAATGGTACTTATGATGAGCTGTTTAGAGATGTGTGGGATATGGTTCATAATAACGCAATATTTTCAAACTATACTATAGAGCTAGATTCTCGAGACAATACAAACAACTATTTGCGTCTTGTAGAAAATAGAAATGATTATGATGTGTATAGCTTATGTACAGAATTTGATATTGTCAGAGTACAACATTCTGATGGATATATAACAAAAATTGATCCAAGTGGTGGCCCTATGATAGTTGTAGGTAAGACAATAGATGCTGAAGAAATGAAAGTACCACTTAAGATATACACCATAGAAAATAAGCCAGGATTTTATATTGATTTGAAGAAATGACAGATATTTATTTTTATTAAATTCATGTGTTCATAAACACAGAAATTAATATTAGCATAACATATCTCATAACAAATAATGGACTTCTTACAAACTATAATTGAATTTTTCATTCAGTATGGTTGGGCAGGCATAATTGCTTTAGCCACAATTGGTGGAATTTTCTTATTAGTAAAGCATATGGACAACAAAGGTGATGAACGTGAGCATGATCTTATCAACCAAGTTGTAAAATCAAACGAAAATCTAACCAAAACCATACTTGATTCCAATAAAGACTTAACAGAAACATTAGTAAGTACGTTGACAAATACTGTAACATCAATAAACAATGACATCAATAAGAATGTTAATGAAATCGAACATAAGCTTATAGATACATTGAATACTACTATAACAACGCATTATCAAGATAAAGAAAAAGAACATAGAGATTCACAAGAACATAGGTTCAACATAACAAAAGATGTATCTAATAAGTTGTTCAATATGATGAAGCAATTTAATTCACAACGTGCAACTATAATTGAATTGCATAATGGTGGTGTAAATTTAAATGGATTATCATTTATTGGATATGATGTAACACATGAAAAGACAGATAAGAATGTTGCACCATTAATGCATAATATGCAGGGTATTCCAACATCAACTATACATATAATATTTGAAGACATAATAAAGTCAAAACATAATGTAGTAATATATCATAATGATGATATACATAAACTTCATGATAGAGGTGCTACAACTTTATATTATAATTTGACTAATATTAGAAATGTTGATCATGTTGTATATTCTGGAATATTCAATGATTTTAATATATTATATGGATTAGTAATTCTTGACTATCAAACTGGTAGAAATACGTTTAAAGAAGATATTGTTACAGATATTGAAGTGGCTAAGGCAACATTAGAAATATCACAAATGTACAAATATGTAAAGAAATTCAATTAACATAATTTAAATGACAGCGGTTACATCATGGAATGTAGGTAATGCGGTTAAACATTTACAAAATCATTCTAAATCAGCATCAGGTCATCAATGTGCAAAGTTTGTAAGAAGTGCAATTGAAGCTGGTGGATTGTCAACTGCAGGCAGACCTATAGCTGCTAAAGATTATGTTAAATTCTTACCTACTATAGGATTCAACCCTATTGGTACTATATTTGGAAAAGTAAAACAAGCAGCCTGGTCATCTAGTAGTGCAAAACCAGGTGATATATCTGTGATGGATCATGGAACATATGGACATATATGTATGTGGTCAGGAAGTCAATGGATATCTGACTTTAGGCAAAATAATATGTGGGTGTATGGAGGAGATGGTTTATGCACTATATTCAGGTTTGGTGGAAAGATAGACAATACATTAGCTCCATTGTCAGGTCAGGAAGGTGTGACATTTAGTAATGATGGTACTATGCTTATTGTAAATACTGGATGCTATACATATAATGTGCCATTAGATAAGCAAAAAGACAACATATTGCTTAAGACTTTAGCTGAGATATATAAGCAAATATTTAGAGAATGTGTATTAGATGACTTATATGGGCAAGCTGATTTAGATAAGAAGTATAAGCTAAAGCCAAAAGAATTCATACCTAAGCTGGACAACTTAGATAATGTACAATATTATAATCTATTAACAGAAGATGATTCATCTATATCAGAATCAATTGTTGAGAAGATGCTTGTTAAGATAGATGATGGCATAGGATCAATTCTTGGTGTTGGTGACATAAATTCTATTGATGATATTATGAAGATTGAAAATGTAACTCCTGGACAAACTGGACTTAGTGAGCAAATGCTCAATATTGTATGTATGTATGAGACAAGTCATAAGTTTGGATATACAATGTCAGCAAGAGACTTAAATGGTTATGATAATCATGATGCTGGCGGTCATAGAACATTCGGATATGGTTTGTTGAATCATCCAGCTGATGGTAAGAAGATGGATACTAAGAAGCAGAGCTATTCTCAACAAGAACTTGAATTATTATATCTAAATTCTGTTAAAAAGATGGTCAATAGAGTTCTTGCTTGGAAACAAAAGAACAATCTTGATCTTACACAAAATCAAATAGATTCTATAGTTAGTGCATGCTATAACTTTGGTCCAGGATTTTTGAATAAGAGCATAAGTAATATGATAAAGGCTAATCCAAACAATCCTGCTATAAGAAATGTATGGGCACATTTGTCTGATAAGCAAGCTGCAAAATATCCTGGATTAGTAAAGCGTAGAAGATTTGAAGCTGCTTGGTATTTTGGAGGAAAATCATAAAAGATTTTATAATTATGGACATAAATTTTGGAAATCTTGGAAGTTGTACACCTGTACAAATACTCAATCTCAACTACGCCATAAACAATATGGCTATAATAGACATATATGGAAATGAATGTAAGTATTGTAAAGAAGAACTTAAGTATTCATATTCAGTAGATGGTGTATGCTGGTCATGCTATATGACATTCATGGAAGCACTTGAAGGTACAGAATCATTGGGGGGTGATTACTTCTTAAGAATAAAGATAAATGGACCAGTAACTAAAGTAGTAGAGACAGATCCAATTACAGGAGAAGAAACTCCAACTACAGACTATACAACACAACTTGATTCTGAATTTCAACTTTCTGCTTGCAATTCTGGTAGTTCAGCATCAAATATATACAATCCTTACGCTAACTTAAGTGGTGCAGTGTCATTACAAGCACAATTGAATGAGACTGTAGCATGTATGTTTGGCATACCTGTATATTACTTTAAACTTGCACCAAATGTTGGATCTAAAGACATAACATTCAAGGAATATGCTCTATATGATGTTGAGAGTGTAAAGCAAATAAAGATACTTATAGCTGATGGTCAGATGCCAAGCTCAAAGCCAGAATTTACTGACTTTGGATTAGAATGGCAGAATGATTGGGAGGTTGAAATTGCTAAAGGTATGTTTGCTACAGCATTTGGAAATAATGTGCAACCAATAGAAGGAGATCTAATATACATACCTATGATGAAACGTATGTGGATGGTAAATGAATCATATGAAGAGAAGAATGGCAATCTTATGTGGAATTCCACTACATTCAATGTAACTCTTGTTAAATATCAAGAAAAGGCTTCTGTAAATCTTGGTGATGCACAATCAATGGTTGACAACTTTGTAAAGAATAAATATGAAGACTTATTTGGTGATGAAGAAGGTTTAGATTCTGGAGAAGATGCCACAAGTGCTCCAGTATATGCACCAAACAATGCTTATCCTGTATATGAATCTGATGCCACTAGAAAGTATATGACTAGTGCTGGCATAGACTTCAATACTTCTAATCTATACTATAAAGGTACAATGATAAGTGACAGTTGCTATAAGTTTACAAATACAAATCTTGAAACTCAAATAGTATATCAACGTAAGTTTTGTGGTGACAATGGTGTAATAAGCTTCATAATTACACCAAGAACTGCTAATTATGAAGGCAATATATTGAAATGTGCAAATATAGACATACATATAAAGCAAGTAAACAATCAATGTATGCTTACTGTATTGAATTGTCCAGAATGCAATATAAGAATAAAGTCAGGATTCACATATTTTATTTGGTTGAGATGGAGTAAAGAGCTTAATGTAATAGAGTTTTCTGCAGCACAATATGTATACCCTGATGGAATTCCTATGTATAAGCTACAATCACATCATTTCTCATTCAATATAGATAGTCCAATAACAAAAGTAAACAGATATAATATAGAGATAGCACAACCAGAAAAGAAAGATGTAATATTGCATGGTTTTGATGGTACTATAACAAACATAAAGGTGTTTGATGTATATGTTGATTCTATATCTGACATATTGCAGATGTTTCCAACACATCAACATCTGTTGATAAATGATACTGCAAGAAAAGTGTTAGATATGTATGGTGTATCAATGCAATAAGAGTTATTTTAAATTATATAATATTTATATTTAGAGGGAGATGAACATTTTTGAATATATACAAGCTTATATAGATAAGTCATCAACAGGTTTATATGGAGACTTTCTTGGTAACAATGATAAAAAAGATAAGATAGAAGACTTATTTGACAATGACAACGATCGTATTGTATATAGGCAATTAAAGCTTGATGATAAGAATAGATTGCTTATAAATTCAGGTCAAACATCAAAAAACTACAATAAGCTTGTTAATGCTAATCAATATGGGGTGATTTCTGGAATTGGAATGGTTAGACAAATTTGTTAAACATTATTACATAATATGAATACATTGAAATCAAAATATCTATATACTAAAATTATAGATGAATCTGCTAAGACAAACTATTTCATAAGGGAATGGTATAAGTCTTTAGAATTGACTAAATTGAATAAAGAACAAATAACTAAAATGCTTTCTAACATAGAAAGCATGAATGTACTTAAAGATATGTCTGACTATTTCTATGAGGTTGATGGTCCAAGATATATAGCATATCAACCAAATGATGATGATTTCATAAATAGAGAAAATAAAGAAAGCATAGTAAATAAGATAGCTGAATATTTGTTTAAATTTATTTGTAATTAAATTGAAAATTTTGTTAACATTATACTATATTAAATTATAAGTTTTAAATAAGTTTTAACAATAATTAAAATAGAAAAATATGAATAAAGCTATTAAACATATATATAATGATATTACGGGGTTTTGGCTTATTACAAAACCGCTTGTGAAAGTGACTAATAAGTTTAATTTTTGCTATGAGACACAATAATGAAAGGTGAATATAAAAGGAGTTTGATTTTTTAAATCTTGTTTAATGTCAATATTTTGATAGCTGCTAACAGTTGTAAGTTGTTTCTTACAACTGTTTTATAGTCTTATATATATTAAAATTATTTTTAACTATAATGAAAAGTTCTCAACAAACAAAAATAAGTAGTGTAAAAGAGTTACGTTATCTCATAAGTGATTTCAATAAGTCTGCCAATATAGAGCATATGTCTGCCAGTCAATTTTGGGATGTTTCTGTATCATTGCAGAAGACAATATCAAAGAAGGATCTTGAGAGAATATTCAGTTATGCTAAAGAGCATTATTCAGATAAAGACATAAAATCAAGACCTGAACCATTAGTTGCTAACTATGCTAATAGACTGTATGCATATTCGTTCAGACGTTGGGTTAATAGAGTTGTTAGAGAACTTAACATACAAGTAAATAAGCCCAAATATCATGATACAAAGCTTACAGGTAATGGACATTGGATACCAAGTGCTCAAGATATGGAAGACATCATATCTATAGGGTACAACAACATAAACAACATTGAAGTGAATAAAGCAATTACAACAAAGCAAAAATTACTTGAAGACTACTATAAAGACAATAGAGATGTCATTGATGCAATAGCATCAAAGATAAGAGGTGATTTTGCCAATAATTCTTCACTTGGTAAGTTGTCAGGTAGTGGCATACATGCTACTATACAATGGAAAGATAGAGGTGGATATGCAGATATAAAAGAAATAAATAATGTACCAAAGACTGACATCATATCTAAAGACAACAACATAAGGATATCATTGAAATCATCTGTTGGTTCACAATTGATGTCTGCATCTTATCATGAAGCTAAGGCTACTATAATTACAGCAATAAAGAAGTCTAATTGTGAGCATTATGATAAAGCAAAAAGACTTATTGATTTACTTGACAATGAATGGGTAACTTGTATAAAGAGTGTAGATGGTATAGCTAAAATAAAGAAAGATAAGAATCATCCATATTACAGAGAAGTAATTGCTGCTGAAGAGAATGCTAATAACATACAGACTTTATTGAATGAATTGATATCAGAAAATAAGGATTTTGAATATGAATTGTTGTATGAAGCTTCAACTGGTGAGACAAAGTTCGGTAAGAACAGCAAGTCATCAGCAAATTGTTTCTTAATATGGAATGAAGACAATCCAGACGAATCTATATTTTGTAATCCTAAAGATTTCATAGAACATATAATACATCGTAAGATTAAGTATATTGTTAATTTTAAGTCTGCAAATAGTAGATCATGGCAAAATATGAGAATAATTTGTCTATAAGAACTATATTGTAATTATGAAACAAGTAAAAGTTTGTCTTGGTAGATTTCAACCTATGACATTAGGACATCTTAAGATGGCTACATATACAAATCTAAAGGGTCCTAAAGACATACAAGGATATAGAGGTTTAGTTAAGCAGTCTGAACTTCTTAGAGAGCAACCTGACTTAGATGCTATATCTAAGCAAAAGACTGTGATATTTGCTATATATACATCTAAAGATAAAGTAGATCAAAAGCATCCATTTGATGTTGACTTAATAAAGAAAGAACTTGATATAGTTCGTAATAATTATCCTGAGATAGAAGACATTATATATGTATCATCTGCTGATATATGTCAATGGGGAGAAATACTTAAGAAAGCTGGATATCAAGCTTCAGTATGGCTTACAGGTTCAGATGAAGCTAAAGGATATGTTGAAATGGCTATGAAAGTTCCAGAATATGAAGAGCATAATAGAAACAACAGGGATTGCAAAGGTGCATATACAAAATCATTCTATGTTGAATCTATAGAGAGGACAAATGATTCTGATTTTTTGTCATCTATATCTGGTACTAAAGTAAGAGAAGCTATATTGAATGATGATATAGAATATTTCAATAAAGCTATGCCTAATGGTACAGATATATTGTTTGATGAAATGAAACAAGCAATATTGAATGCACCTGAAAAGTCTATTAATAAAAGAAGTTCACATATATAAAAGAATATTTACAACAAAACAAATGAAGACATTAAATGAACATATATCTAATATAGAATCACATATGTTGATGTTTGAAGGTGGCCATGTATTTAGTGGTGGATCAGACAAAATTGCTAAGGATGACATCAAACCAACATTAGATGCATATCTCAAAGAAATAGAGAGATTGTTCCCTAAAGCATACAAATGGTATGAAGATAGAACAACATTGGGTTCTGTTGGTAAGAAGGACTATTCTGGTGACATTGACTTGGCTATATCTGATGAAGGACTTAAGACAATAGAAGACTGGAATATAGATCCACAACATGTAGCAGAATTGTTTGTAAAGTTTAAGAAACGCGCTAAGACAGCTACTGATGACCAGATAACAAAAAGAGCAGTTATAGTAGCTATAGGGGAATATATAAATGCAAATTCTGAAATCATAACAACATCTGACAAATCTGCTGGTGCTGGTACATTATTTAGTCAGTTTAATCAGATTGATCATACAACTGGAGAAGAGAATGGCAAGACAGTTCAAATAGATCAGATGTTTGGTGATGTTGACTGGCTTAAGTTTGCATACTATTCTGATGCTTATGTTGGTAATGTAAAGGGATTACATAGAACACAGCTTATGCTGCATCTATTTTCTTATAAGAATCATACATTTGCTCATGGTAAGGGAATAACAGATAAGTCAACAGGAAAAGAAGTAGCAAATAAGCCAGATCAGGCAGTAGCATTATTGAATAAGCTATATGGATTTAGACTTAATGAAAAGATACTTCAAAACTATCATAAGCTGCAGGAATTCTTAGAGAAAAATTTGTCAGAAAAAGACTTACATGGCATATGGGACATATATCTTAAGACTTTAGATTCCACAAGATGTGACATTCCTGAAGATTTGCAGACATATTGGATGAACAATCAAAAGAGATTGGGTCTTACAGGTAAGTTCTTGCCTGAAGATTCTAATCTATATAAGTTAAAGACAAAATAAAATATAACACAATATATAAATGAGGAATCTTACACAATTCATAAATGAAAGCAAATCTAAGCCATTGTATGACGATTACAGTATAAGATATTATATAAATGTAATGATAGATACCTGGATGAATAGAATGCAAAATAAGGGTACAGTAATGCTTAGAGGTACAGAATATGACAAACTAGACTTAGTACGACAAGCAGAAATAATGGTAACTATACTTGAACATATTGCTGATATTGTACATTTACATTTTATTGATGCTGCTGATGAAGAAGCTAAGAAAAAATATGAGTTCTATACAGCAGAAAATGGATTTTATAGAGCATTCAATACTATAGAGAGTATAGCTAACATCAAAGTGAACTATGGAGACAAAACTTCTGTAGACTTAGAATCAGAACTTAAAGAATTGAGACAACGTATGGAAGATCTTGTATCTTCATCAAATAAGAAATATGCAGAATATGTAAAGGCACAAAAATGTCCATGTAAGTCAGACAAATGTGATTGTGGTTGTGATTGTTGTGTTCCATGTTCTACTATATCTTGCAATAGTACTATAGGTGGTGAATTAAAATCTTATTAAATACTATGAATACATTAAAATCATACATAACAGAAAAATTCAATACTCATGATATTTTGCTGTATGCAGTTGTAAAGGTTGCTGTTCCAGGAAAGAAACGTAAGAGAGGTATAGCAGTATATAACTTTAAGAACTTCAATGATTCAGAAGAAAAACTAGAATATAGCGATCAGATAATATTCAAATATTATTGTTTTTATAAATGGGGAATAGAATATGACAAATATGAAGGATTGCATAAATCATGGGTTCCTGTAGATAGTTTTAAGACAGGAGAAGATTTTAAGTATAACTTTTATTTTGATGGCATAGATTGTGTAGATGGAGAAACAGACAAAAACATACAAGGAGTTGTTTGTGATGGTTCTCTAACATGGCGAGAAGCAGAAGAAAAGCTTGAAGAACATTTTGGAATTGGTGTTTAAATATATTTAACAAACCAGATATTAAATATCTGGTTTGTTTTTTTGAATTTTGTTTAATTTATAACTATATTTGCAATATAAAATTAAAGATAGTTATGAGTGGAAGCATAGGAGCAAATAGAATACCTACAAGGTTAGTAAAGTCTACAGTTGAGGACTATATCAATAAAGTTCTCAAAGGATTTTTAGGTTATGTTTGTACAACCACAACAGGTTCTTATAATGTCATGGTTGCTAAAGGAATTGAAAAATCAGAAGGTCATGGTGACATTGATTTAGTAGTATATATAAGACATGACAATCTAAAGCAACTTAAGAAAGAATTTAAAGCATATTGTGAAAGTCTTCCTGATGATGTAACAATAAGATTTAGAGATGGAAAGAGAAAAGGAGATAAAGCACAATTGTTTGGTGCTATAGTAACTGTTGGATTTCCTATATATAATGAAAAAGACAAATATGTTCAAATAGACAACATTATAGTAAATTCTGAAGATGATATGATATTTCAAAAGTCATTTCTTGATATGAATGCACAAAAGCAAGCATTGTTTCAGGGTTTAGTAAGAGTATTGCTACAACATGAAGATAGATTTGAAATATGCAAGCATTTTAGACTATTCAATCTTTCAAATCCTGAATCAAATCAAGAATATGAGTTTGTATTGTCTGTATCAGGACTTTCATTACGTCTAATAACATTGACTTCTGACAGAAGAGAAGATATTAAGAAGAGAATAGAAGTATGGAGATCTAACAAATGGGCAGATGTAGAATGGCTTATGAGAGACTATAATTTCAATAGTGAATATGAAGACATATTGAATATAGTAGCTGATAGAATAACAGATGAACGTTCTAGATCAAGAATAGTTGGAATAATTAAGTCAATGATTCATGTTGGTCCAGGTGAAATTGGAACAATAAAGGGCAAATCAAAAGAGAATGCAATAAAGTTAGCAGAATATATACTTAAATAAACATCTATATATGAAATATTTGATAAATAGTCGAATAAAAAATGTATTGAGGTCATCTTTATCTCAAAATACATATTGTCCCAAATCAAAGAATGAATTAGTTGATATAATACGAGAATTGTTTGATAATGGAATATATGATTTGAATTGCATAAATACTGAATATATTGATGACATGGCACATTTGTTTGAAAATATAGATTATATAGATGCAATGGAAGAGTATATAGATGTCAGTGAATGGAATGTCAGTAATGTAGAAATTACATCTGAACTATTTGCAAATATGACAAATTTCAACTGTGATTTGAGTAAATGGGATATAAGCAACATTGAATATGCAAATTATATGTTCTATAATTGTATAAATTTTAATTCAGATTTGTCAAATTGGAGATTTGACAATCTAAAGGATGGTGCATGTATGCTGTATAATTGCAGGTTATTTAATTCGAATGTCAGCAAATGGAATATGTCATGTTGTCAAAATGCTGCCGGTATGTTTTTAGGATGTCATAACTTTACAGGTGATGGCTTGGATTTTTGGGATGTTTCAGAAGTAGACTTTTTTACACAAATATTCTATAATTGTACTAAATTGAATTGTAATTTAGAAAATTGGAAAGTTAAGCCAGGAATATCAAATTACAATATGTTTGGTAAGTGTTTGTCAATGAAAAAACTGCCATCTTGGTACAAATAAAATCTATATTGTATGAAACAACATTTCTTAATAAATAGTAGGATTGACAAACCTATAATGAATAGATTTGCATATAAGCCAAAAAATAAATATGATTTGAGAGAAATAATATCAAAGCACATATCAAATGGTGAATATGACTTAAATGACATTGACACTTCTGACATAATTGATATGAGTAATCTATTTGATAAGTAATATCCATCAATATACAAGACTAACATAAAGATGGAAGATGGTTCATATACCGACAAATATATTGACATAAGCAACTGGAATGTAAGTAAAGTTGAAAATATGGACAGTATGTTTTATGAATGCAATGAATTTAATTGTGACATAAGCAAATGGGATGTCAGAAGTTTAAAGACTGTACAATTTATGTTCTACAATTGTAGTTGCTTCAATCAAGATATCAGCAATTGGAATATAAGAAATATTGAGAACATGTCTGGAATGTTTATGAAATGTCATGAATTTAATCAGGACTTAAGTAAGTGGGACATAAGTAATGTGAAATATATAAGAAGCATATTTTCATATTGTAGATCTTTAGATAGAGACTTCAATTCATGGAATGTAAGTAATATAAAGAATTTCAGATTTGCATTCTATAGATGCAATCCAAATTCAATTCCAAAATGGTATATGTGAATGTTAAATATTATTACAGTTATGAGATTTTTAGTAAATACCAGAATATCCAATAAGATTTCTACAAAACATATATATAAGTATACTCCAATGACAAAGAAAGAATTGACATCAGCAATTCAAAATTTGATAATTGATGGAGAATATGACTTAAACTATATTGACACATCTAACATAAGAGATATGTCACATCTTTTTCATAATATAGATGATGTAAGAAAACTTAAGAAAAAAACATATATTGACATATCTGAATGGGATGTAAGTAATGTTACAAATATGTCAGGAATGTTTATGAATTGTATAAATATAGATTTTGACATAAGCAACTGGAATGTCAGTAAAGTTACTACAATGTATAAAATGTTTCATACTTGCAATGAATTTACTGGAGATTTGAGTAAATGGAATGTCGGTAATGTAGTAAATATGGAAAGTATGTTTGTTGATTGTTATAAATTCAATTCTAATCTGAGTAAATGGAATGTCAGTAATGTAAGAAGTATGAGAGATATGTTCAGTAGTTGTTTATCATTTAATTCGGACATAAGTAACTGGAATGTAAGTAAAGTGAGTTGCATGTCATTTATGTTATTTCATTGTCATAAGTTCAATTCAGATATAAGTAAATGGAATATGAATAATTGTAACGACATATCATATATGCTTAATGGATGTACAGAATTTAATCATGACTTAACTTCATGGGATATATCTTGGGATGTTAAAAAAGACAAATGCTTTAGTAATTGCGACAATCTGAATATAATTCCAAAGTGGTATGTATATTAAGTTATTTTAAATTATATAATATATATCTATATATCAATGCAACATATACATGAATTTCTTGTAAACAATAGAATACATACAACAATTACTAATAAGTCTAAGATATTGTATACACCAAAGACAAAAAAGGAACTTGAGACTATCATAAGAAAATTGATATCACAAAAGATATCTAATCTAAATTGTATTGATGTAAGCAACATAACTGACATGGCTCATTTGTTCTATAATATTAGCATGCCAATATACATAATAAAAAATTTAGACATATCCGAATGGGATGTAAGCAATGTTAGAGATATGTGTATGATGTTTTCAGGATATGAACATTTCAATTCAGATATAAGTAATTGGGATGTCAGTAATGTTGAGGATATGTCTTATATGTTTGAATGGTGTGAAGAATTCAATTGTGACATTGGAAATTGGAATACTGACAGTTTGATAGATGCATGTTCAATGTTCAAAGGATGCATCAATTTCAATCAAGATTTGAATAGTTGGAATGTCAGCAATGTAAAGAACATGCAAGAAATGTTCAATGACTGTATTAATTTTGACAAACCATTATATAATTGGGATGTTAGAAAAGTAATAAATATGTGTATGATGTTTGAAGGTTGTGAATCTTTTGATCAAGATATCAGTAAGTGGGACATTAGTAATGTAAAGACATTCAATAGTATGTTCTATAATTGTAAAAACTTTACAGGTAAGAATATTGACAAACTAAATATTGATTCAAATATAGATTATAATAAGATACACAATATGTTTACAAAAACAGCAATTATAGAATATCCTAAGTGGTATGCAAGATATATGTAAGTAAAATAATTTAACAGATGAGTGTAGACATGTCTCTCGCCCTTTCTAAGACACTTTATGCTTTAGCTGTTAAGTTTACCATCTTTAATGTGAAAGTGTCTTAGAAAGGGCGAGAGACACGTCTACACCCATTCTCGAAACGTTATATATAAATATATATTAAATATGATGAAATTATGAAAAATTTGAAAATACTATACTTAGTGATGTCAGCTAACAATGAATTCTTCAAACATCAGAATGACATAATAAGAAATACATGGGGTAATGATGTAAATGTCATATTCTATGAGGGAAATCATAATGAAGACAAACTAGTTGATGATGTGTTAGAGCTAAATTGCAATGATGACATAGACTGGACATATGCTAAGACATATTATGCTCTACAATATATGAAAGATAATGATATTAAATATGACTACATATTCAGAACAAACACATCAACATATGTAAATACTAAGTTGCTGCAAGCATTTGTAAATACCATAGAAGACAATATAAAGAATGCATTATATACAGAAGTATTATGGACTTCTGAACTATATTCTCTAAGTGAGGGTGTTGCACCATATCCACTTATGCTATATGGTAGAGGAAATGGATTGCTTATGCATAGAAATCTTGTTGATGTATTGTTAGATGAAGGTAGAAATTTCTTATATATGGATGTTATTGATGATGTGACTATAGGAAATGTTCTAAATACATATAAGATGAAACATAATCATGACTATAGAAGATATATTAGATCACTTACACATGCATGGTATAAGTGTGTGCCATCAGAATTTGACTGTGGACATAAGTTGTCAAATTTTGGAAAACATGGAGATGCAGAATACTATAAAGACTTCATTACAATACAAGTAAAGAGATATAGAGAAAGGGAGCTTGAAGAAAAGCATTATTATGAGCTTCATGAAATTATGAAGGACTGTAAGTTTGGCAATGTAGAAAATATATATAGATATTCTAGAAATCCAAGTGTGTTCATAGGATCTGCTATAGGATATATGGATTATGACAAATGGAACAGTTGTGATAAGAATTGGCTATATGAATATGAGATATCACATAAGGCGAATGATGATGAAGAACATTATAAGCATTATGACAAACAAGTAAATAAAGCAGATTTGTCAACAGCAAAAGATAGAATAGAACTATATAAAAAGTATTAACAAACATTAATATGAATTTATTGAAATGTTCATTGTTCTTAACTATATTTGCAACAACAATTAAAAATTAAGAACAATGAACATTTTGAAGTATTATAGAACAATAATAGGTAAATGTCTTGAAGAAAACGGATGGACATATTGCAATACTAAAGAATCTGGATCATCATACTATACATTGTTTGATGACAATTCAATTAAGTTTAGATTGTCGGATCATGTATATTGCGCATATCATGATTCAACATTTCAGTTGATAATGTCAGACATACAACCAGGAATGTTTCATATAATACTTAGAGGTAGTACATATGTAGTAACATCTATAAAGGATGTAAAGCAAATAATAAACACCATAACAATGTTATATAAGTGTTCAATGAAATATTTTATGAGTAAGAATACAGAACCAATAGATAATGATGGCAAATATTGGAAGAAAAGATATGAAAATATATCATATCAACTTGCAAACTTAAATAAGAAAATTGAATTTGACAAACAAAAGCAAAAAGAATATGATGATTTAAAGAAACAAGCAAACAAATATAAAGCTGCTGCAGGATCATATAAGGGAACAATAAAGAAATATGAGAATGACATAGTTAAGCTTAAGAAGAGAATTGAAGAATTAGAAAACAACAAATAAAAATTGAGAATTATGAAAAATTATTACAGAGTTAAAGGTTCTATTAATAGCTTAAATGTAAAAGTTAATGACATCATAGTTGAAGATGTTGAAAACAAAGAGATATATCTCATGGGTGCAACATTTGATGCTGATTGCAGCTTTTTGAATCTTACAAACAAAAGTTATTTTGAAAACATAACTGCCAAAGTAAATGATTTTGCCAAGTCTAAGTATAATGTACACGACTATGTCAAAATCATCAACGAAAAAAATAAGAATGTCACTTATGTCATAAGAGAAGTAAAGTACAACATATCTTATAACTATAGAGGAAATATTGAAAATAAATATACATATATTCTTGTTGATTCTTGCGGAAATAGAAAAGAATCAAGTGAAAAATATCTTAAGAAGATTAATGTATATTACTTTATAAATAGTAAAGGTAGACTATGTCTTAGTGATAAAGATGATCCAGAAACAGAACTATGGAGAAGAATGATAGGAAACTATTTTGAAACACGAAAAGAAGCTGAAGATTTTGTTGACAATGTATGGAGAGAAAATCTTGGAGATCCTAAGGTTACTCTTATGCAAATGTACAGTTACAATAAAATGATTAAGATGTTTGAGAATGGTGAAAAAGTAAGAGTTTGATCTTTAATTAGATCAAACTCTTTTAATTAATGTTTCCACCCCATATATGCACCAAGAGCAGTCATAGTCAATTTAGATGTCATAAGTGCATATAATGATCCCTTTTCATCTATACCAAGAACTTTAGCTATTGCTTTCATAATTGCAGGACCAGCAGCATTACCAGCAATTCCACCAAATATAGCACCAAACAACCCTTCCTCTATTTGGATATTTGATTCTTTAGCTTCTTGAAGTTTTTGTATTACATCATCATATATTTTAAGATCTTCATTTATTGGAGATGATGTAGCTAATTCTGTCATAGTTTTCATCCAGCAATAATGTCTTTAGTCTTCTTTTTGTCTTTCTTATCTTCAGTTATAAGATTTGAATGTTGAGTATTGTCAACAATTATCATATCATCATTCATAATATGCTTTGAAGATTTATTTGATTAAAAATAAAGCTTATAATATTTGTTATCTAATTGTGTGTTCTAAATTTTCATATATTATCTTTGCTATATATCTCTTAAACTTATTGTCAAACTTATTCCATTTATTTGTCAATAATTTTCTTATTGAATTATCAGACATATTAGCATTGTTACATATCTTTCTATATGCTCTGCATATCATATCCCTATACCATTTATATTCATTATTGTTATCATTCAGCATATATATTAATTTGCCAATATCTATATACCTTTTCCAATTATTGTTGTTTAGGTTATCAATTATCTTATTGTAATCAAAATTGTCATACCTTATGTGATTATCTTTTATAATTTTTTTAATATCTAATTCTAATTCACTCAAATATGCATTTCTTTCTTGATCATTAAGAAAGTATATAGCATTAGCAATATCATTGTATTGTTTTTGTTTTGATGGATTGCTTACTATATATGCAAATATGTTATATTCTGACTTTATTATTTCAGAAAATACTTTGCAACCATTATTATATCTAGATATGTCTTCATAAGCATGTACTAATTCATGTTGAATCAACTTCTTTATTGGAAAAAATTGAGTGTCATAAATATTTTGATTTTTTATATTAGCATAAATATTCATATATATTTCTTTATTTATATAGTCTGTCTTTTCATATTCATATTCGGCTAACAATCTATTTGCATCATATATGACATTTAATATAATATGATTTATGAACATGTTTGAATATCTTATATCTATATTCAATTCGTTGTTGTCAATAAGTTCCATTATGTCTTCTGTTATTTCTCTAACATCATCAGGTATTCCATTTCTTTCTAATATAGGTTCATTGTTAAATATACATTCACATCCTATATGCATATTGAGTGAATTTTTAAGATATTGATCTAATGTCTTCATACATTTATATGGATGATTTATATATAAATATAGAAATGGGGATGAACTTGTTCATCCCCATTTTATCATTCATTAAATTAATTTAACTAATATTTTCTACCACCACGTAATGCTTGATTTTGCATTTGCTCTTCAATCATCTCATTTATTTGACTTTCATTTAGACCTTCACCTTCGCATAGTTGATAAAGACGAGAACAACTTACAAATGATCGTATGCTTATTTCAATGCTTATGTCTTTTTGCTTACTTAACTTAACTAAATAGTCATATGCTTTCATTTTTGCATTTGTTGTAAGATGCACAGGATCTATAGCTGGTAGAAGCTTCTTTATTATTCCAAGAATTTGTTCAGAATCAAAATCTAAAGATTGTGTAAACACTCTACCTCTAAGTGCTGTATCAAGCTGCCCAATAGAATAGTTTGTTATGATTATTACTGCAGCATTAAAGTACATTCTCTTTGGAATTGGAGTACCTTCTTCATCCTTTAAGTCTCCTGTCACCTTATATGTAACCAAACGGCCTTCATCATCAGATGTTGAATCTAATGCAGCTTTAAGAATGTTTATTGATACTTCTGGTGCTTTTGCTCCAACAAGAGCATCAGCATCATCTATAATGATTATATTTCCCTTATGTCTATATTCATATAAATCCATATATAATTGACGAGGACTTTCATTACCCTTAATAGTATATAGATTATGTCCTTCAGTATATCCGTTAGCTTTAAGTTGCTGCTTAACTCTATATGTCTTACCAATTCCAGGAGCACCACATAATATGACACCAGGTTGCATTCCTGCAATTACAGACTTAACATATATTTGCATCTTCTTAAATGCAACTTCAGGATCTTCTTTCTTCTTACTAAAGTCAACAACATTAGTGTTTATATTTTCATTATCATCTGTAATCTGTACATTTCTTTCTACTGAGAATGATAAGTCTGTAATGTTACCATTGCCCCTCATTACATTTAGAATTTCTTTATATTGAGAATCAAGTTTCTTATAGTATTCTTTAGCTTCTGGACCATCATTTCTATTTTGATATGCTTTATCTAATTCTGCTTTCTTTTTCCATCTCAATGAATTGAATTCAGGATCATTGCTTTGTATCTTTTCATTAACATATCCACATGCTATTCTATATGTATTTTCAATCATGGACTTAGACATATTCTCATATACTTTATATTTAGCAGCACCTATCCATAGCTCACTTTCTTTTACATTACTGCTAAATATAGTGTTTGCATTATTCTTTATGTCTGTATCTGATAAGCTGAAGTCTAATGTAGACACTATCTTACATATTACTGGTATGAAGTATGCTATAGAAGATCCCATAGTATATATTGTCATATTAGACTTATATTTTCCTTCTTCATTCCACAACAAATTATATATCTCATTACCAGCAAAGAAATCTATAGAATATGGAATTTCTGTATCACCTGACTTAAGAAAATTTATTGCCCATATGCAAATGAATCCATTTTCGATATTCAATGGATCAATTACTGCAAATCTATATGAATTCATCTTTTGCTTATCTACCTTTATGTCAAATGGTGTGTTCCATAACACAACTTGTCCAGGAATTTTCTTATCAAATAAAGAACGTAACAATTCCATAGCTTCTAACATATCAACTTCTTTAAAAGCTTCTAAGAATGTCTTTTCTTCTTGTCTTTCTATGTTTCTATTATTTACAAATTCAAGAAATGTCTGCATTATGATATATTATATAAAATATTATTATGTGTATATATTAAAAATAATGAAGCAATATATGACTATTATTTATTTTTCAATTTAATCCTATCTTGTAGTTCTTTTATCTTATCTTTATACTTGCTAATATATGATTCTACTTCTTTATGATTTTTTGTATAGAAATCATAATATATCTTAGGTAACATTTTATTTATCTTTTTTAATTTTCTATTAATGTTACTCAATATAATTTTTGCATTCTTATGTGAAGAATATTTTGTATTGTTGATTTCATTAACATAATTCATAATTTTAATTACTTTTCTTGAATTGCCAAAATAACCATTTTTTAATAGTTCATTATCAAAATCTTTATCTATATTTATTTTATTTCTATTACGTGCAAAACTATTATATTTTCTAATAAAATATTCAAGCATATCTTCATAATATCTAAGAGTAAATAATATATCAAATTCATACTGTTCGTATTTACGTATGAAATCATTATAGTCAACTAAGTCTTCCTTATGAGAATTCATAAAGTTATATGTTTGTGCAATAAATGCATTTGATTCACTTCCAGATAAAATATATAACATATGACCAGCTGTATTTTTTAATAATACTTCATCTTCATCTTCATCATCAGACATATAGTACATATATTCTGTCTTCTTATCATAATTTAATTTTTTTTTTCAACATTATATAATGACAATCCCTTTTTATTTAAGCAATAATCTTCAAATGCATGTGTAAACTCATGCAATAATAATTCTTTTACATTATTTTTATTATTTATTAGTTTATCTTTATTAATATAAAATGTAATATTTTCTAAATTTAAAGTATTTTCATCTATTTTATTATATTTAGTGTCACCATATGAAGCAATAAGTTGATTGTCATTTACTACAATATTCAATGTCAACTTATCAAAGAATATATTAGTAATTCTATTGTCTTTATGTTTATTGTTCCAAATTTTGACTAATTTATCTAACTCTTTTTTGTCAAAAACAATAGTCTTATCATCTTTAATGTCACATATGTCGTAATTTGTAAATAATGCATCTACAAATGTTTCTATAAATTCAGGTACATTATCAGGGATGCCCCTTGTTTCATTAATAAAATTTTCTAATATTTTGTTCTTTAATGATTTAATATATATTGAATTTAAATTATAGAATAAACTATATTAATTAATAATTTTAATTAAAAATATCATTTGTACATAATGAATACATATATAGATATAGAAAATAAAGCAAAAAATCATATAATCAATATGAATATGTTATATGAATCTGAAATAAGATATTCAATAGATAATTCTCGTATATATAGAAATATTGATTGCATATATGACAATTCTTTTACAACAAATAAGAATATTGTCATATCTGTTGTTAGTTGTAAGACTGATGATGCTGTATTTATGTTCAATAGTTCGGATAATATATGTGTTCTTAACTTTGCAAGTTACAAATATCCTGGTGGTGGATTTATAAATGGATCGTTGGCACAAGAAGAATCATTATGTTATGTAAGCACTTTATATAATGTAATAAGTTCTGATAAATTTAAGTTAGATTATGAATATAATAGAAATCATACAAATGGCGGTCTATATGAACATTTTGCTATATATTCTCCAAATATTGTATTTGAAAATTCAAAAAGTGAGATAAAACTTGTAGATGTAATAACATGTCCGGCACCAAATTTGTCATGCTATAAAGGATCTAATGAATTATATAATAAGACACTTAGAGAAAGAATAAAGATGATATTAGACATTGCTATTGTAAATAATGTTAAGACATTAATTCTTGGTGCTTTTGGTTGCGGTGTATTTAAGAATGATCCTGTTGTGGTTGTTAAGATGTTTAAAGATGTCATACATAGTTATAGATATAATTTTGACAATATTGTGTTTGCCATCCCTTATGGATATAATCATAGTTGCTTCAATAAAATATTTTGAAACATTTAAATTGTATTTCTATATTTGATATAACAATTAAAATTAAAATGTATATGAACGATAAAGTAACAGAATTAATAGCTTCTGTAGATAATGCACTTATAGCATTAGAAAAAGCAAAAAAGAATTATGATAAATTTAGAATATCACTAAATAAGAAGATAATGCCTTGCGTATCATGTACATGTTGCAATATAAATATATGTCGTGAATGCAAGGACATTAAGAGATATAATGAATATATTAAAGAAAATCCAATAACAAAAGAAGAAAAGCAAATTTTAGATAAAATCGATGAACTTAAATATTACATATACAACAATATTGATTTGTCTAATTGTACAGCATCATGTTAATTAAATATTATTATAGTTATGTATTTACCAAGAGAAGAAAAATATTTTGATAAGAAAGTTGTAGAAAATATTAAGAGATTAGCAGATATTCCAATATCTAAAATGACTCATGAAGATGTAAAGGGGTTTGAAACTCTATATGGATTTAATGAATTTGATGACTTTACACAAGATGAAGTTCTTTTTTGTCGTCTTATTGCAAGTCCTTATACATTACATATGCTAAATTTAGTAAGATTTTTTACAAATATGGCTAAATGTGAAATTAGCTATAGATTAAATACAACAATAGATATATATATTAATTGTGTTAAAGGGTTTGATTTAATACCACATTTATTGATAAAGTATTCATATAATGAAGTAGTAGAATATTTTATGAGAAAATATAAAATGGTTGAACATTAATTTGTTCAACCATTTTTATTTATATAAAGAAAAATTGTAAAGTGTCTATTGTCATAGATGTCTTATAGTCATGTTCTGACTTATTTGGATAATATTTGAAATTACCATGAAATAATGGTATTTCCATCTTACTGTCAAGCTTTATGTTTCCATAGTCATCTAATCCTGGATGTTTGTCAGATTCATAAATATACTTAACTGGTATATATTGCCAAGTACCATTCATTATCTTAAGCTCATATTTGTAATAATATCCCTTATAGTAAGCATCTTCATCAGCTGCTGACAATATATGTATGTCGAATGAATCTATATTTGGTACTATATCTATTACAGTCTTAACCAAGTCTGACTTAGCTATGAATTTTACATTTTCGGGTAGATCCATAAAATATGAAGCTATAGCATTCTTTATTTGTGTCTTTATTGTTTCTTTGTTGTATGTTGAGTTTGCTTTTATGTAACATATTCCTGCATATTTTCGTATGATGGGATCTTTAAATACTATATCTATTCCAGCAAACATTTTCTTTGAATTGTCTATAGTAGTTATAACCATTTGCTTTTGATATTCTGTAAGCAACAA
>JAGATI010000148.1 GCA_017621295.1 Clostridia bacterium
CTAAGTGTCTTTGTGCAGCCGCTTAGCTTAGATGAAGTCCAAGTGAATGTTTGGGTAACGTCAGAAGTTGAAGTGTTTGATGAAGTGACTGTTATAGAAGAGCCTGATATGCTGGCAGATAATTAGATGTTAATTTATCCACTTATTGTAATATCTGATGTTTGATATATAGATGCAATACCTGATCCTATTTGGAATAATTGATCATTTTGATCCTTATATAATGTATAATTAATGCTACCATTAGTATAACTACGTAATATATGATATATTGGAATTTTTACAGGTGGATTATCATATCCTGTATACATATTTAATGTTATATAATCATTAGAACCTTTTGGATTTAATTTTATTCCATAATAAGTAGCAGATGGAGGACATGATACAATAAAACGTCCATATTTAATAGATACATGTATAGTCATAGTTGATGATGGACTACAATTATTTGTTGATATTGTCAAATCTAATACAGAGTTTATATCTATTTCACGTTGATGAAAAACTAAAGCAATTTGAGGATACATACTAAAACCATTTTTACTCAATGAAAAATTATATTCAATTTTTCCGGAATTTGAATATTTTGGCTTAAATGTCAAACAATCTAATATATTATCTTCTGTATAGTCACCAAAGTCAACAATATCTATATATGCAAAACCATTACTATTAATTGGCACTTTAACATTTTTATATGTACTAAGTAATATAAATTTTGGACAAACGGTTTCTACATCAACTCGTATAGTTATAGGTGAATATTGGGGTTCACAATTTATACCAGCTGCATACATAACAATATATCCTGTATTTTTATTACCTAAATGTTTTAATACAAATTTAAACGCTTCTTTATCAGGACTATATTCACCATATTCATATTGAACATCATCTGCTGCAAAAGAACCAACAGTTAAACAGTTAAGTCCTCCATTCCATACAGGTCTATTAGATTCAGGGACATTTTTCCAATCATCAACATATAATGCTAAAATTACTTCTCCATTTTTTGGTATTTGAGTATAACGTGGATCAAGTTCCCAATGAACAGTTGGACAACCAAATGATTGTGATTTGCCTTGACAAACAAAAGTAACAACAGCATTATCACATGTAAGCATTAATGAAGAAACATTAGCATGTACTTTTACATTCTTTGCTAATGTTGAAGTATTATTGTTTGTACATGTCAATGAATATTCAGAATCATTTTTTGATAGAGATATTCCTTCTACAGTAGATCCACCTATAGTTATGCTTCCAACATCACTATTGTCAAAAATCCATGAAGAATGATTATATTCTTTCTTGTCATTATCACATTTATTTATGACATAATATTTGATTGTCTTACTTTCTCCATGAGGTATATTAAATGTTGTATCTGCCATTTATCTATTATAATGATTAATATATGTAACTAATGAAGAGAATGTGACTGTTGAATGCTTGTTAGAAGGCGGTTATTTCCAATAGTTCAGCCAATTCTCCAGTCGTGCACATTAATATATATTCATTAATCATTATTAAGCATTATATACTATTTGTTATTATTAATTAAATAAGTATATATAGTTTGTGAATTATTAATTAAAGATTTAATCAAGAATTAATGAATTAACTTAATAATTTTGCATGCAAGGAGAATGTATTGGAAATAACCGCCTTCTAACAAGCATTCAACAGTCACATTCTCTTCATTATGCATTATAAACTAAATAATATGTAGAGATTCAACAAATTATGGCAGATATAGATGTTACTCTTAACAAAAATGGAGATTCATGTAATTATTCAGGATATGTTATAGACAAATGTGATAATGACAAACATGTTAGTGATGGATCCTGGAGTGGTTCAGGTATAACAGGATTATCTGCCAGCATATCAGGCTCTTCTATAACAGTCACTTCATCAAACACTTCAACTTCTGACGTTACCCAAACATTCACTTGGACTTCATCTAAGCTAAGCGGCTGCACAAAGACACTTAGTGTGACGGCGAAGGGTAAAGCAC
>JAGATI010000026.1 GCA_017621295.1 Clostridia bacterium
AAAAAAATAAAAAAAATTATAAAAAAATATAAAAATCTACTTTATTTTTATAAATAATATATGTATAATATAATAAGACAAAAGAAGAAGGGAAGAAATTTAAAAAATGAATATACAATATATTAATAAAGAGCCAAGTAAAATGGAGATATATGAAATAATGGATTCTATTCAAAATGAAATAGATGAGGACATGGCAATAAATATATTTGAGCCAAGTGATGAAATAATAACAACTATTTGTGCATATCATTTCGATAAAATAGTTGGAATGGGGAGAGTAATTAAAGAAGATAATACACTATATATACAAGATATAATAATAAAACCTGAATACAAAGGAGAAGAAATTGAAAACAATATAATTGTAAACTTATTTAGACAAATTAATGAACTTAGAAGATTTAATCCAAGTATACAAAGGTGCTTGCAAATTGAAGAGACAGAGGAAAATTTTTTTAATAGATTTAGTTTCTTGACAAAAGAGAAACAAGAATTAGGAGCATAATAAGTAAATTCACACGGTTTTAGATATTTTTTGATGCCATGTGAATTTTTTTTATAATAAAAATTATTTTTAAATAAAAAATATATAAAGGGAGAAATTAAATGGAAAAGGAAATTCTTGCAGATGCAATTAAACTTGTTACGAAAGACTGTAAAGATGATGTAGATAAGTCTAAAAGTTATAATCAATATTTGAATGACATGACAGAAAAACAATTAGACAATATTATATCTTTATATTCAAGTATGCAATATGATGACAATGAGCTAGATTTAATGTATGTAATATTAAAAGAGGATAATAAAGATAGAAAGGTCAGATTTTTGCTTAGTAATTTAAGTAAGATAATAGATTTAGAATTGGAAGTATTTATAACAGACTTAATAAAAGACACAATAAAGATAATTAAGAATGATGGTTATATGGAATATGACATAAAAGATTTAGAAATTTTTATAAACCATATAATTGTATTGAAAAAATTAGGTTTTATTTTTGTAAATATACAAAGTGGAAAAATAAAGATACATATGCCAGAGACAATCTTAAAAATAGTAAAAGATAAAATTGCCTCTATGGAGAACAATGATATTAATATAGAGAAAGAAAATATAAATAAATTTATTGTAGGATTTTTAAATGCTTATGGTATGATGTCAATAACTGAGGCGTATATTTTAATTACTAAATTATATAAAAATATATCACCAGAATTTTTTAATAGATATATTTTTCTTACAGCTAATGTTGTTCATACACAATTTAAGGCTGATGATGTTTATATATATAATATTAATTTATTAGATGAAGAGATACCAGAGTTAGAAGATATACATTCTAAATTAGAGTACAATTTTTATTCACTGGATGAAATAAAATTACTTGCAACAAATGAATATTATACTAGATATATGCAATATAATGTTTTAAAGGAATTTGTAGAAACTCACTTAGATATTTCTATGAACATAATTAAATTTGAAATAGTTGATTGGTATATTATACTTGCACAGATGGATGAGGAGGATGCAGAAAATTATATAGAACAAAAAATAAGTGAATTTGATATAAAAGAGAAATATAAGATGCAAATGAAAGAATATATAAGAAAGGTCTATGAAATTTGTCCAAAGTGGAAGTTAAAAGGAGCAATAAAGTATAAAAAAAATAATGATATAAAAATACTGAAATTTCCAAAATAATTAAATATAATTTAAAAGATATAAGAAAAAACTATATAAAAAACTATATATTATATAGTTTTTCTTTTTACTTGTAAAAAGCTAGTAATTATGGTATAATAGTTATGTAATTATATATTTTTTATACTAGGAGATGATTATAAGTATGAATAGAAAGAAGACAGTTATTCCTATTCTAGTTATATTTATATTAGTAGTAAATATAGTAGTTTCTACAGTATATGAAGGATTTATGTCATTTGCAGTAGATACAGAAGGGGAATCTAATATGAATGTATCAGTTGATAGTACAGATTTAAGTAATATAAAAATAAATATGGGTGGAAATTTTGAATCTAATATTGTTTCCATAAGATATACAGATGGAGGACATGTAAGTAAGGATGAGGTTATTGATTATTTTAATAATTCAAGTAATCA
>JAGATI010000149.1 GCA_017621295.1 Clostridia bacterium
TAGATAAATTAAAAAAGATAGATGCATGGCCTGACATTATAAATAATTTAAAACAAGATGGAAAAATAATGTTATATAGTAATTTGATTAATACTAATGCAAGAGTTCTTAATGATATGATGGTAGGTATAGAATTCCCAAATGGACTTACGTCTTTTGGAAAGGCAATATTAGAAAAACCAGAAAATATGCAAGAACTTACAAAAGCAGTTTCTATGGAATATGGTAAAGAAATGGTAGTAAAATTGTTAGATGAAAATAATTTACCAAAGTTTATAGAAAATAATGAAATTGATAATATTACCAAAAATATAGGAATGCATGTTAATATAATAGAAGAATAATAAAAAATAATTTGAGACTAAAATTAAAATGTCTTAGATTAATATAAGAATAATTTTAAGGAGGAATGTAAAATGGCAAAAAGAGGTTTCCCAGGAATGGGAGGACTTGGTGGAATGAATATAAACCAATTAATGAAAGAAGCAAAAAAAATGCAAGCAGATATGGAAAAATCACAAGAGGAGCTTGCAAATAAAGAATTTGACGCAACAGCAGGTGGAGGAGCAATAACTGTTAAAGTATCTGGAAATAAAGAGTTAAAAGAAATAATAATAAAAAAGGATGTAGTTGACCCAGATGATGTTGAAATGTTACAAGATTTAATATTAACATGCGTTAATGAAGCTTTAAGAAAAGTTGATAGTGCACAAGCAGCTCAGTTTGGAAAATATAATATACCAGGATTAATGTAAGTAAACTAAATAAAAACAAAGAAGGATAAAAGGTATAGAGCAAAATAAACTATGAATATTAAAAAATAATATAAGTAGAATAAAAAAGAAGGTTTCAAAGCATAGTATAAGAAATCTTCTTTTCTAAATTTATAATAAAAATATCCAAATTAAATAACAATATGTGTAATCAGAGTTTTAATATACAAATGAAAAAATATGTCAAATATTATTTAATATTTAATTATAAGTAGAAAGAGGGAATAAAATATGTCATACTATTCACCATCAATAGAAAAATTAATAGAAGCATTTGAAAAGTTGCCAAGTATAGGTAGTAAAACAGCTGCAAGGCTTGCTTTTTACATTTTAAATTCTAGTAAAGAAGAAACAGAAAATTTTGTAAAAGCTATTATAGATGCTAAAGAAAATTTAAAATACTGCTCTACATGTTATAATATATCAGATACAGATCCTTGTATGATTTGTTCAAATAAGATGAGAGATAAATCTATTATTTGTGTTGTAGAAGATGTTAAGGATATTGTTGCTATGGAAAGAACGCATGAATTTAAGGGTGTTTACCATGTACTTCATGGTTCTATATCACCTATGAATGGAGTTGGACCAGATGATATTAAAATAAAAGAGTTACTTGCACGATTAATGGATGGAGAAGTAAAGGAAATTATATTAGCTACCAATCCAAGAGTTGAGGGAGAAGCAACAGCAATGTATTTATCTAAATTAATAAAACCACTTGGGATTACAGTTACAAGAATAGCACATGGAATCCCAGTAGGAGGAGATTTAGAATATACAGATGAAGTTACTTTAAGTAAGGCTTTAGAGGGAAGAAGAGAATTGTAAAATGAGCGCTAGGTGATATAGTTACCTAGCGTTTATTGAAGCTTTTAATCCATGTTCCCTAGAAGAAATTTTCTTAATATCATTGTATAAAAGTATATGTTACAAAAGAGTAAATATTTTGTAATTAAAGTGTAAAAAAAAGTCAGAGGCTAGCATCCGTAAAAAAATTTAGAAAAGGCATTTATATGGTACATTGACTTTAATTATTAAAATTATACAATAGAAGATGTAAGAAAATAAATAGGAGGAGAGCAATGAAAAAGTTAGGTACAAAATTATGTGCAGCATTTTTGGTGATTTTTATGTTAAGTCAATATATTTCAATTGCTAATATATTGGCAACTGAAACTGTGCACGCATTTAGTGATAATAAGGTGGCTGGAGATGCAACAGACGGAGCAAACTATATTTCTAAGCACGAAATAAAAATCGAAGGTTATTCTTATTCTGGTAGAAAGCTTGATAGTAGCAAACCTTTCGAAGTAGATTTGGAATTTCAATTTACATGGGACCAAATATCAGAGGCTGGGAAGGATTTCTATTATGTTTTACCAGAACATATTTCAATAGGAAATGTAGCTTCTAAAGAAAGTCCTAATATTTTAATGAATGATGCAAATGAAAGAATTGGAACATATTATTATGATAATAATATAATTTACTTTTCTTTTGACAATAATTCATCTAGACAACTAGCATATTTTAATTTAGAAGCATCATGGAATAATGTAGAAGGGTTGGCAGAAATTTCATTAAAATGGAATGATGCAGAACAAATTATAAGATTTGACCATGCAGGAATAAACATATCAAAAACACAAGGAGATATTACATTGTTAGATAATGGACGAATGGTAAAAAAATTCGAAATTACGATATGGCCAAAAATAGAAGAAGAAAATGCAAATCCTACAATAAAAGGAATAGAATTACATGATTTATTTTATGGTCCTATATATAATATAGCAGAAGGTGTTTATGAAGAACAGCCAACTAAATATCTCCAAGTGAGAAACTATGATAAAGAGGATAATTTAGTAAAAACAGATTGGTATGATTCTAAAGAAGTACCAATTATACCAGTACAAAATATTGATGGCAAATATGAATTTACAATTAAGAATTTAGAGATAGTAAATGGTGGAAAAATTGTTGTTGAATATTATATTGAAATGAAATCAGATAAGATAATTGAAGCAGATGCAGGAAGTACAAGTTCACATTATAATAATGAAGCTATTGCAACTCATACAACTATTCATGAAAGTACAGGAACAACGCAAACTTTTGATGTTTCAACTAAAATATCAGGTAGTTATACACCAACTGCAAAATGGATTTATAAAAAAGCTGGAACACCAGACGTATATGTTCAGGAAGGTGAAGAAAAACGTATTGTACCATATACAATTACAGTTAATAAAAATAGGAAATATTCATTAGGTGGTTCAATTTTGGGTGATGAACTATCAGGATTTGTAGGGGGAAAAGTTGAATATGCTACAAATGAGCAACCTTATATAGAAATATATAAAGGTTGGGGTAATATAAAAACAGGAGAAGATGCTACTATAGAATACTTAGATTGGATTATATTGCCTTATAATGATTATAAAAAATTAGAAGAGTTAAAAAGTCAGTCAGATGATCTAGCAATAGATGTTTTATTTTATAGTGAACAGTCTGAACTTAGACAAACTTTATTAAAGGCTATTAACGAAAAAAAGGGGAATAGTTATAAAGAAATTACAAAAGAACTAGCATCAAAATTTATTTTTACATTTAATCCAGATGACACTCAAGAGGCAAATCCAAATTTTGTATGGTTTATACCAATAGATACACAAGATAATACTGGTGCATATTATTTTCACTATAAAACTTTAACTGAAAAGGCTGTTGGAACATTTAAAAATAGTGCAAAGATGTGGTATAAAAGATTAGTTTCAGCTGGAGAACCAGGTAAACCTATATTTTTTGATGATGCATTATCAGCTGAAAAGCATAATGAAGGTGTATATAAAGATGTAGATGGGAATTTCTGTGTAGATTGGACAATAAGTATAGAATTACCTGAAGGTTCAGGAGGATTTGAACAAATAGGAATATGGGATTATAAGCAAACATATTCAAATGTTCCTATAGGAGATAGTGGAAATAGATATATTGTACAAGATTGGATAAAAGGGCTTGATAATTATTCAGTATATGATTTTTATCATTCAGATGATAGGAATGAGTACTCAAGAAAAATTTCAGATAAAATTATAAAAGTATCTTCAGATAGTAAAGACCCAAGAGTCCAAGAAGTTGTTGATAGAATTTCGATGTCAGCAATTACTGCATCACATGGACATTCATATTCAGGAGATAGAGTTAACTCTAGTAAATGGGGAAATTTTTTGCCACCAGTAATTATAGATGCCTATGGAGGTTCAGGAGCACGTTTTTCAGCAGGAAGCGAAGCTGTAGGAGCAGGACAAATAATAGTAGACGAACCTTGGGGATCAGTTGAATCAGGAGATACTATTTCAGTAGGACAAATGTTTTTTTACATAGGTGATTTACCAGCAACAGAAGAAGGATACAAAATTGATATTAAATATACAACAATAGTAAATCCAGAACTCGTAAAAGCTCTACCAAAAATATTGGAAGAAACTGGAGAGGATTCGATTAAATTAACTAATAATGCTAAAGTTCAACTAGCAAGGGGACAGTATGAATTCTATCCTGAATCACATGTAATAGGTGACCTTTACTCAAGTTACTGGATTGGATCTACAGATATTTTACCAGCAATAGAAAAAGAAGGAATTTATGATGAAAAAAATACAAAAATAAATTATAAAATTTCTTTAAATACAGGTAAACAAGTTAAAGGTGAAAATAAAACATATGTTGTAGATGACGAATTAACTTTATCAGGATTAAAATATAGTAACAATACTTTTGTTTTATATGATGATAATGGTAAAGTTGCATATTCAACAGATAGTAGTAAGACTGTTGATAATGAATATAAAAATTTGGTAAAACTAACAATTAATAATTCAGATAATGAAAATAGTAAATTTAAATTAGAATTAGACAATAGTACAGGAAAGTTTACAAACTCAGAAGGTTTATTAAAGTTAATGGAATTAAAATATTCTGTAAACACAAATGGAGTAAGACCAAATATACTTATTCAAAATAATGCAAGTTTAAAATCAATTTCTACAGATGGTGAAACAGGTGAGACAAATGTAAGTACGATAGGTAGAGTAAGCTCAGAAACATTAATTGAAGGACCAATTAATAAAAAAATGACAAATACTCCATCATTAGAAAATCAATATAAAGCAGAATTTGATTTAAATGTTAATTTACAATCATATTATGCAGATGATTATATGAAAAAATTAAAAACAGGTGATATTTTTACAATAAAAGATACTTTTGAGGAAAGTTTGTTATTAGATATTGATTCAATAAAATTATATGGTTACAATGAAGATACAGAAAAATATGAAATAATAAATAATGGATACAAATTAAAATATGATGATAGAACTAAAGTGTTATTATCAGAAATAACTGTAAAAGAAGGAATATCAAAATACTTAATAAAATATGGCGCAAGTGTTGTTGGAAGACCAGGAAGATTTGCTAAAGTAAGAAACAAAGCAGAAGTTGAAAACTCAACAGTAGAACCAATTGAATATGAAATTAAGATATTTAAATATTCGTTTGGAGCAGGAGCTATAACAGATGATAGAAAGATAACTTTAGTTAAATATAATTATGATAACATTGAAGATAGACTTGCAGGAGCAGAATTTGAATTATACGAATTAAATGAAAATTCATGGGAAAATTTAACAACAACAGAAAATGGTGTAGAAGTATTAAGAACAACTGATACTGGAAAATTCGAAATTAGTAATAAATTAAGTCAAGTAAGGCAATTTATAAAAAACGATACATGGTACAAAATAGAAGAAGTAAAAGCACCAAATGATTATGTATTATTAAATAAACCAATTTATTATTATGTAACTAATGAAAATGGTGATTACCCTGAAAATGTTCCAGAAGGAATTGATGAATATAGAGTTATAGATTTAGAAGATAATATAATTGGAGTTCAAAATAATAAACTAAAACTTGAAATTATAAAAACAGATTCATTTAATGGAGATTTAATTTCAGGAGCAGAATTCAAGTTATATAGTGATTCTAATTGTCAAAATGAAGTTGCAATAAGTAAAGAAACAGAAGAAACAGGTAAATATTTAATTGAAAATATAGCAATAGGAGACGGAAATGTAACTCTATATTTAAAAGAAACAAAAGCTCCAAGTGAATATCAATTGGATAAAAGAGTTTATAAAATAGTTTTAAAAGCTGAAAAAATAGATAAAGTTGTAAGTATAGATAATAATAACAACTTAGAGTTCTCTAATGAACAGGAAATTTCATCAATTAATTTTAAAAACGATTCTAATACTAGCAAACTAAGAATTGAAAAAAATGTTATTTCAGGTATAGAGGCAGCAAAAAATCTAGACTTTGAATTTACAATTGAACTAAGAGATTCAGAAAACAATGTACTTACAGAAAGTTATCCAACATTAAAAACAAAAAAAGATGGAACAACTGAAAAAGGAACGATACAAAGTGGCAACATCCTAACAATAAAAGATTCTGAAAATATTTTAATTAATGACTTACCAGATGGAGCTAAGTATACAATTACAGAATCAGAAAATGCAAATTATAAAACATGTTATTCAATAAATGATAGTAAAAATGAAAACAATGTACCAAAAACAGATGGAAGAATAGCTACAGGTGTAGTTAACATGGGCGGAGTTGAAACAGTTACATTTGAAAATAAACAATATATTGAGACAAAAATACAAATATATAAAGAATTGAATACTGGTAACTTAAGCAATTTACCAGAATTTGAATTTGAATTAAAACAAGAAAATAAAAGATTACAAACAGTTAAAGCAGACAAAACATCAGGTCTTGCAGAATTCAGCATTGAGTTAGATAAAACTGGAACATACGAATATGAAATAAAAGAAATTATTCCAGAAAATAAATTAGAGTATGTAGAATATTCAACACAAACAATTCATGTAACAGTAATAGTTTCTAATGATGAAAATGGAAATATGATAGCTAATATTAACTATGTAGGTGGAACTGGTACAAATAAAAATGTAATAACAAATAAATATACTGCAACTGGAAAATTTAACATACAAGCAACTAAAAGCATAGAAGGATATGAAACTGGGCATAATTTAGAAAATAATTTATTTGAATTTGAGATTTATGAAAATAATAAACTAATTGCAACAGCATCAAATGATGCAAATGGAAATATTAAGTTTCCAGGTATTATTTATGAACTAAGTGAAGCTAAAAGTGATATTGGTAAACATACATATAAAATTATAGAAAAAGATGGAAAACTACCAGGATATACATATGATAAAACAGAATATACTGTAGAACTTGATGTTGAAGATCAAGGGGATGGAAACTTGGTAATAAACAATGTAACCAATGCAAATTTAGGAGCAGATAATAAGTATCAATTAAATAAAGATGCAACAAAAGCAGCTAATTTTGTAAATACATATGATGCTAAAGGAACATTAGAGATAGAAGCAAATAAAATTGTTACTGATTTAGATAAGGGATATAGTATAAAAAATCTTTCAGGAAATGAATTTGAATTCATTTTATATGAAAAAGAAGGAAATGGTAAATTAACAGAAGTCCACAGAGCTAAAAACAATGCAAATGGAAAAGTTACAATGCCAGAAATTGAATATAGAATGGCTAACCTTGGACAACATACTTATGTATTGAAAGAAAATACAGATGTAAAAATGCCAGGTGTTGTAAATAGTAGTGAAGAAGTAAACATTGAAGTTAATGTAACAAATAATGGAGATGGAACATTACAAGTTGAAAAAACATACAAAAAAGACAATAAAACAATTCAAAATATAGTTTTTACAAATACAATAACAAAAACAAAATTTGCCAAAACAGATATAACAACTGGAAAAAGCGTTACTGGTGCTAAAATGGAGATAAGAAATGCATCAAATCAAGTAGTTGAAACATGGACTACTACAAATGAAGAACACTATGTATATGGATTACCAGTAGGCAATTACACATTAATTGAAACACAGGCACCAACAGAACAAGGATATGTACATGTAGAAAATGTTAAATTTAAGGTGTTAGAAACAGGAAAAATTAAAACAGTAGAAATGAAGGATGATTATACAAAAGTACAAATCAAGAAAACAGATATAACAACAGGAAAAGATGTAATAGGAGCAACACTTCAAATATTAGATGAAAATGGAGAAGTGGTAGAAGCTTATAATGCAGAAGGAACAGAAAAGGTAAAACTAGAATGGATAACTGAGCAAGCAGTTGATAAAGATGGAAAATTGGTAGTAGATGAAGAAGGAAATCCTGTAGCAAAAATTGTAACATTTACAAAATTACCAGTAGGAAAATATACATTAGTAGAAAATCAAGCACCAACAGAAGATGGATATGTTAAAGCAGAAGGTATTGAATTTGAAATTATAGAAACAGATGAAATTCAATTAGTTGGAATGGAAGATGATTATACAAAAGTAATAATTGAGAAAGTAGATGAGAATGGTGACTTTGTTGAGGGAGCAAAACTTATAGTAAAAGACTTAAATGGAAATATAATAGTTAGCTGGGAGACTAATAAAGAACCTTATGAAATAATAAAGAAATTAGTTCCAGGTAGAAAGTATATTTTAGAAGAGCTAGATGCACCAAATGATTATGAAAAAGCAGAAAATATTGAATTTATAGTATCTGAAGATGGAAAAGAAGACATAATTAGAATGGTTGATAAAAAGAAAGTTAATATGCCAAAAACAGGTCAAGCATTTATACTATACTATTTAGTAATTGCAATTATTGGTATATTAGGTATAATAATTTTATTTGTAAAAAGAAAAAATGAAAAAGAAGAAAAACGTAAATAATATTGGTAAAAACTAATATAATAAAAAACTAGAAAAGCTATAGCTTTTCTAGTTTTTTATTATATAGATAATACTATTTCACAAATAGACTTGCATGAATCTGGACAGCCAATGTTTTTTGAGAAATTTCGCATTTGATTTTGTTTTGAAGAATCATTTAAGATACTAGTTATTATTTCTTCAATATTGTCGTCATTTTTAATCCATATGGCAGCACCACTTGACTCTAAGAAAGTAGCATTTTGTTCTTCTTGTCCAGGGAGAGGATTAATAATAATTATTGGTAGATTAGAAGCTAGGCTTTCAGAGGAAGTAAGACCACCAGGTTTGGTAATTACAAGACTTGAGATATTCATGAGCTCAGGGATTTTATTTGTATATTCAAATAGTTTAACATCTTTTTTATTTTCATTAGTTATCAAAGAGTTGAATTTCTCCTTCATTTTTTTATTTTTTCCAGAAATAGCAATAATTTGATATTTATCAGTATTTTGGCAAAGAAATTTAAAAATACTAATAGTTCTATCCTTGCCTAGTCCAAATTCTCCTCCACCAAAAAATAAAATCACTTTTTTATTTGGATTTAATTCAAATAAATTAAATATTTCGTTTTTATCATATTTTTTTAAAAATCTACTTGAAATAGGAATACCAGTAGCAAATATTTTAGATTCTGGAATACCACTATCAATAAGAGAATATTTCATTCCATCATGTGCAACAAAAAAATAATCTATAAATTCGTTTCCTACAAGCCATTGGTCATGTGGTGCAAAATCTGTAAGTATACTTGCTAGAGTACAATTTACTTTTCCAGTTTGTTTTAAATAACTAGTCATTTGTGATCCAAATGGATGTGTAGATATTATTATATCTGGGTTTTTTTCTTCGAATAAATGATAAAGCTTTGATGCTAAAAATCTATTAGCACCATTACTAATTTTAGATAAAATGCCTTTTTGTGAGTTATTGTAAATGTTTCCCCAAAGTTTAGGACTATTTTTAGCCATAAATTTATAAGCAGATGTAGTTGTTTTATCTAATCCTTTATTTATATAATTAATGCAATCTATTAATTCTGATACAACATCTGGAAAGTTATTATCTATATATTCTTTAATTGATTTTGCAGCAGATAAGTGTCCTCCACCATAAGAGGCATAAAATATAATTACTTTTTTCATTTTTAAAATGTTTTCCTTTCTTGTATAAATTTACTAAAATTATAACATATAAAAAATAATTTTACAAAAATTTGCAAAAAAAGAATAATATTTTCTAAATTTACAAACAATATTTTAAGAAAATATTGAAAATGAAAGGAGTGTTAGACCCTGAAAAAAGCATTAAAAATAGTTTTTATTATAGTTTTAATTATTTTTACTATAATAGAAATTTATAATTTTACAATTATTCTATTTAAAACAAATAAGTCTTTTGCAGCTACATCTTCTAATGTTTCGAATGTACAATTACTAGCAAGAGCTATAAATGGAGAAGCAAGAGGAGAACCATATGAAGGACAAGTAGCAGTAGGAGCTGTTATTTTAAATAGGGTTAAAAATTCTAGTTTTCCAAATACTATTGCAGGTGTAATTTATGAGCCAGGAGCATTTACAGCAGTTTCAGATGGTCAAATAAATGTACCTATAGATGAAAGTTCTACTGTTGTTAAAGCAGCACAAGATGCATTAAATGGATGGGATCCAACAGGTGGGGCAATATATTATTTTAATCCAAACACTGCAACTAATAGTTGGATTTGGTCAAGACCACTAATAAAAACAATAGGAAAACATAGATTTTGTAAATAGATATAATTAAAATTTTATAAATTAAATAACAAATAGACAGAAAGGAAGATAAATATGACTAAGATAAAAGAGAAGGTATATGATTGGAAAAATCGTTTGCAAGATAGACACATGCTAACTTTAGTAATAGTTTTAGTTTCTATAATAGTAGCTCTTGGAATATATACCTATAAAAAACAAACTGAATATAGACAAGCATCAGAAAATGAATATAATATGGCATTTTATGAATTAGTAGATTATGTTCAGAGTGTAGAAACATATTTGGCAAAGTCATTAATTTCTAGTACACCTGAACATGGAGCAGAAACACTAACACATGTATGGAGAGAAGCAAATCTTGCACAAAGCTATTTAGCAAGACTTCCTATAGATAGTAATGAACTTGCAAATACAGCAAAATTTTTAAATCAAGTTAGTGATTATAGTTATTCATTATCAAGAAAAAATATATATAATGA
>JAGATI010000150.1 GCA_017621295.1 Clostridia bacterium
AATGGATGGCAAAAGCAACCTAATAAATTAAATATACAAGGTGAGATTGAAAAAGTAATTAGTAGTATTACAGGAGAAGAAGATATAGATTTAATTGCATCTGGAAGAACAGATGCAGGGGTTCATAGCATTCGGTCAAGTTGCAAATTTTAAAACGAACAGTAAAATTCCAATAGAGAAAATGGCTATAGCAATTAATTCAAGGCTAAAAAAATCAATTGTTATAAAAAAAGCAGAAGAAGTAGACCAAAAGTTTCATAGCAGGTATTCTTGTAAGAAAAAAACATATAGATATATTATAAATAATTCGAAATATGGTACAGCGATTTATAGAAATTTAGAATATCATTTTCCAATTAGTTTAAATATAGAAGAAATGAAAAAG
This sequence comes from Clostridia bacterium, assembly GCA_017621295.1. Next base: position 386 of record JAGATI010000150.1, read on the forward strand.
GCTATAAAAGAATTTGAAGGCGAGCACGATTTTAAAGGATTTAAAGCAAGCGGAACAAGTAGTAAAAGTAGTGTAAGAACAATTTATAGTACAAATCTTTATAAAGAAAATGATAGAATATATATAGAACTTACAGGAAATGGATTTTTATATAATATGGTTAGAATAATAGCTGGAACATTATTAGATGTTGGCCTTGGAAGAATAAAAGCAGATGATATAAAAGAAATAATTGATTCAAAAGATAGAACTAAAGCAGGAAAAACTCTTCCTCCACAAGGCTTGTATTTACTTAGTGTTGAATATGAATAAAGTGTATAAAAATGATAATAAAATATAAAAAGATTTATGGTATAAAACGAGATATTTATCTTATATATAATTATGAAATGATAGATTAGTAACAAAAAATAGTAATAAAGAATAATATATACAAAATGAAAACGATACATAGAAAGAGAGGAATTTTGTATGAATACTTTATTACTATTTTTTGCTTTACCTGTTGCAACAATTATATTGGCAATAGTATTAGAAAAAATATTAGATTGTCCTATATTAGTAGCAGCAACATTTTTTGCTATATTTCTAATTGTTACATTTGCTGCTTTTGATTCAAGTTTCTTAGTATTTGCTATAGTTTATACAATACTTGCATTTATAACAGCTGCACTTGTTAAAGCAATATGCAATTTTATTAGAAATTGCTTGAATAATCAAAATAATTGTTCAAATAATAATTCTAATAACAATCAAAATAACAATTGCAATAATACTTCAAATAACAATTCAAATAATAATTGCATTTGTGGAGAAAATGATGATACTGATGATGCTAATAATTCTTGCCCAATATGTTCTAGAGGTAATTTTTATCCTACACAAAATTATACAAGAAGATTTAGAAGGTAAATATAAGGAGATAATAAAATTGGTTGAAAGTAATTACTAAAGAATTACAGAGTTGGAGTCTTGAAAGTATAATGGATTATACGAACTAACTATAAAATAAAAAAACTAGATAGTGACAAAATAACACTAAAAAATGTTATCATTATCTAGTTTTTTTGTTTATTACACTAATATTACAAACATATTAAATCCTTATTACAAAGCCTTGATTTATTGTTTTTTATAGGGTGTTGATGTAAAATAGAATTAGTAGTATTATGTAATAAAATGTAGGGAGTGGTAAGCATATGGCAAAAAATCCAATGCAAAGAAAAGCAAGAAATTCATTTATATTAGGAATGTTTGTGACACTAGTAATAACAGGAGTTATAATTGCATTCTTGATATTTAGATTAATAAATATAAATAATGTACATAAAGAAAAACAGCAAGAGTCAAAAGATGCATATGTTTTAACAACAGATATAAAATCAGGCGATAATATAAAATTAGAAAATCTAAAAAAAGTAGAAGTAACTACTGAAATAGTACCAAATAATAGTATTACATTGATGCAAATTGAAGAAGATACAATTGCAAAGATAGATTTAAAACAAGGAACAATTTTATCATCTGATATGATAACAAAATCAGAAGAAAAAACTACTAATGATACAAGAATTCAAGAATATAACATGATTTTGTTACCATCACAAATTAATACTAATGAATATGTAGATATACGATTAAGATTACCTTCAGGATTAGATTATATAGTAGTTTCAAAAAAGAAAATAGAATTGCCACAAGTTTTAGGAATAGATTCAGAAAATACAATTTTACTTAAATTAAATGAAAGTGAAATACAAACAATGAGTAATGCAATAGTAGAGAATTATATTATGGAAGGTTCTATTTTATATGTATCTAAGTATATAGAACCAGGACTTCAAAATTCTTCTACACCAACTTATGTTCCAAGTATCACAGTACAAGAAGCAATTCGTCAAAATAGTAATATAACAGTCGAAGCAAGAAATGCTTTAATTACAAGATTTAATGAATCAGTAAATACAAGAAATAATATTAATTCCTCATTAGGGGTATATAATAATAAAGCACAAGATAATATAGAAAAATCTATAGAAGATGAAGTAAATAAGGCTATGCAGGAAAGAAAAAAATATTTAGATGCTTTGAAATAATTTTTAAGAAACTAATAGGAGGATTAAATGAAAAAAATTAGTTTTATAGGTGCATATGATAAAACAGATCTTATAATATACATTGCAAGATTATTAGTAGCTATGAAAAAAAGTGTATTAGTAGTAGATGCTACAGTAAATCAAAAAGCAAAGTATGTAGTACCAGTTATTAATCCCAGCAAAACCTATGTAACAGAATTTGAAGGGATTGATGTTGCAGTTGGTTTTAATAAAATTTCTGATATAAAAAATTATATGGGAATTGATGAAAATGAAGATTTAAAATATGATTATATATTTTATGATATCGATTCACTAGAAAGTTTTACAAACTATAATATAGAGGACTCTGCAAGCAAGTATTTTGTTACATCATTTGATTTGTATTCATTAAAGAAAGGTATTGAAATTTTAGCAAGTACAAATAAGGAATTAACACTTACTAAAGTATATTTTGCAAAAGATGTAAGTAAAAAAGATGATGAATACTTAGAATTCTTGGCGAAAGATTATAACATCAAATGGAATGAAGAATTTATATATTTCCCTTTTGAAATGGGAGATCAAACAGTAATTTCAGAAAATCAGAGAGTGTCAAAAATAAAATTAAAAAAATTAACACCAGAATATAAAGATGGATTGATGTATATTGCAGAAGATATATTAAATGGTGAGGAGATAGCACTTTTAAAAAAAGCTTTTAAACAATTAGAAAGAGGTGTATAGATATGGCAATTATAACATTTTATAGTACAGATTATAAAGAAACAGGACAAACTGTGTCTATGGCTTCGATTATTACACATATGGCAATTAAACATAATTATAAAATGCTAGCAATTGCAACAAGTTTTAGAGATTCAAGTTTAGAAAATTGCTTTTGGAAACAAGAAAATGAAAGTAATACTGGTTCTAAATTATTAAATTCTAATTTAGTAGGAGTAGGTTCTGGTATTGAAGGGTTAACTAAAGTTTTAGTATCTAATAGGTCATCAGAGAATATAGTAACAGATTACGCTAAAGTAGTGTTTAAAGATAGATTAGAGATATTAAGCTCACCACAAGCTAAGTTTTATTCAGAATATAAAAATAGTTGTGAGAGTTATCCAGTTGTAATAGAAGCAAGTAAAAGGAATTATGACTTGGTATTTGTAGACTTAAGCAAAAGAGTACCGGAAAATATAAGAAAACAGATTTTGCAGATGTCTGATATTATAATAATAAACTTAAATCAAGGTTTAAGAACAATAGAAGAATTTATAGATTTAAGAGAAAAAGAAGAAATATATAGACAAGAAAATGTTATGATTTCAATAGGAAAATATGATAGATTTTCAAAATATAATGAAAAGAATGTAACAAGATTTTTAAAGGAAAAAAGCTTATTATCAGTTATTCCATATAATACATTGTTTTTTGAGGCATGCACAGAAGCAAAACTTCCAGACTTTTTTCTAAAATTAAGAAATGTAGATGAATCAGATAGAAATAATTTTTTTATAAGAGAAGTTGATAATATGTGTAATAATATTATATATAAATTAAAAGAATTAGAATTAAAAGTATAAAATCCGAGGAAGGAGAAAAATATGATTAATGCAATTTTAATTATACTTATTTTTGCGTTAGTAATTATATTTATTCTATATGGTATACAAAAAATAAAGCAAGAAGAAACAGAAGAGATAATAGAAGTAGATGATAAAACCTATACTTTAGATAAAATGACTAATTTTATAAAAAAGAGATTAGATGAAATTACAAAAATAAATTTATATGATATAGGTCTTTCAGAAGAAGAATTAAAAAGAAGAAAAAATAAAAAGTATGAATTAAAAAAAGCTTTAAAAGGATGTACATATGGAGATGCAAATGATAAGAAATATGTAAAGGAGCTAATTTATGACATATTATATAGGGAATATGGTGTTGATGAAACTAATATTTCTAAAGCAATTCCTTTTGATGTTCCATCACTTTTAACAGCAAAAGATAAATTTGATATTATATTATATATGTATAAAAATGAATTTGGAACAGAAAGCTTAACAGAGATTATAAAAAAATATAATTTAGCAGATTTAAGATATTTAAAAGGAAATACAAAACCTTGTTATGTTATAACAGAAGAAGATATTAATAAAATATTCGAAAAAGAGAATTTTGTATTAACATATGAAGATAAATTAAAAGTACTAGTACAAAGAATTTACGAAGGATACAAAGGATATAGTGTTATAGATGAAATAAGAGAAATGAATATAGACCGGAGTATCTGGCCGGAGTATCTGGACTTCCAGAATCTTTTATTTCGCAGATGTCACAATCAGGAGGAGAATATTTAAATAATATAGAAGGATATAAAATACCAAGAGCTTGTGATAGTGTTTGGATATTTTTTCAAGGAAAATCAATTCGTCTAGAATTTTTATCTTTTGGAACTGAATCAGAATTAAAAAGAGTATGTCAAAACATATATAAGTATAATAATCCAGGTCAATTATCAGATACAAATGGATTTAAGATTAATGAAATGAAAGATGGATCTAGAGTTGTTGTTGTAAGACCAAGTTTTGCTGAAAATTGGGCGTTTTTCGTGAGAAAATTCGATGTTAAAAAGTCAAGTTTAGAAAGTCTAATTGTTGAAGAAGGAAGTAAAAACGCAATTGATTTAATAAAATATCTTGTAAAAGGTGCTAGAATAGTATCTATAACAGGAGAACAAGCATCAGGAAAAACAACAATGCTTATGGCAATGATAGAAAATATTTATGAAACAATGAATATAAGAGTACAAGAGACTGCTTTCGAATTACATTTAAGAAAAATTTATCCGACAAGAAATATATTAACTTTTAGAGAGACAGAAAGTATATCTGGTCAGATGGGACTAGATGTACAAAAGAAAACAGATGGTAGTGTAAATATTATAGGAGAGGTAGCAACAGATGCTGTTGCAGCATGGATGATACAAGCAGCTCAAGTTGCAAGTCAGTTTACTTTATTTACTCATCATGCTAAGACGTTTCCACTACTTGTACAATCATTAAGAAATTCACTTTTAAAAGTAGGAGTTTTTAATGATGAAAAAATAGCAGAAGAACAAGTTGTTAGTGTATTAAACTTTGATATACATTTAGTAAAAGATTTTAAAGGAAGAAGATATATAGAAAGAATTACAGAATGTATACCTATAGAGAATGAAAATAATTATAATTTAGATTATAAAAAAGCCAAAACAGGAGATGCAAAATTAGATAAATTTTTTGATAATGCTACAGTATACTTTTCCAAAAGTACAAATTTGAAAAACTATAAATATGTAAATATATTAGAATATCATGATGGATGTTATGTTCTAACAAATCCAATTTCAGAACAAAACATAAAAGAAATGAAAAATAATATGGACCAGCAGGATGCAAAAGCATTTGAAAAATTTTGCAAAGAGAATTGGAACTAAAGTGAACATTGGGGACAGGATTAAATGTTTAACTAAATAAAAAAGGAGGCGCAAAAGTTTGAGTGATAATTCGCAAATTTTAAAGATAGCAATAATTATATTAATAGCTATATTACTTGGTATAATAATTGCATATTTAATAGTTAGAAAATTAACTAATAAAGAAGAACAAAAAATAATAAAACAATTGCGCCAAGGAACAAAAGCTAAAAATTTTTCTACAGAGATACTTTATCAAAAGTTATATCTGATATATTTAAAAATACCATTTATAAAAAGATACTTAGTAAAGCTAAGAAGAAGACTAGAAATTATTAATGTTCAAGATGAATATCTAACCAGAAAACAAACAGCTAAAATATTAACAAATATGTTACTTTTAATTATACCTGCTACTTTATTAATAATATATTTAAATAGAAACAATTATTTAATGCTTACAATATTATTAATATCTGAAATATTTTTTTTAGATTTATATATAGATTCTAGAGTAGATAAAGTAGATAATAAATTATTAAAGCAGCAGATTAATTTTTTTACAGATGTAAGACACAGTTACCATGAAGTTAATATGGTTGAAGAAGCGATATATGATGTAATACAAGATGAAGAAGAAAAAGAAATTGCAAGACAAGGAGAAAGAATATATGAAATATTAAATTCTGATGACCCAGAGTCGGAAATAGAAAAATACTATGATGTAGCTCCAAACAGTTATTTAAAGGAATTTGCAGGAATTTCATATTTAACTAAAGAATATGGAGATATGAAAGATAAAGATGGCTCATCAGTATATCTAAAAAACTTAAATCATATTACTGAGGAAATGCAATTAGAATTATTAAAAAGAGATAAATTAGATTATACATTTCAAAGTTTATCTATAATTAGTATTTTACCAATGTTATTTTTAGAACCACTTAAGCATTGGGCTGTTAATCAATTCGGAATGACGGCAATTGAAGAATTTTATAATGGTAAACCAGGAATGATTATACAAATTCTAGTATTAGTAATTACTTTTATTTGTTATACTTTAATAAGAAAACTAAAAGATAATGGGGCTATATCTAATATTCGTATAAAAAATGAAGAAAATCCATGGCAAAATAAATTATTTAATATTCCAATAATAAAACAATTTGTACAATTATTTATTCCCAAAAAAGGAACTAAAAATTATAGAAAAATAGTAAATAAATTAAAAGATTCAGCTGCTAAAACAAAAATAGAATGGCTATATGTTAATAGAATTACTTTTGTAATATTAACATTTGTTATATCAAATTTTCTTGTAATTAGCCTACATAAAGTAGCTATTGATTATGTTTATATAAGTCCAACAACAGATTATGATGTTATTGGTACTTTATCACAAAGAGATAAAATAAAAGCAGATGAATTAACTAAAAAAGATAATGAAATTATAAAGATTTTTAAAGGAAAAAAAAATGTAACTAATAATCAGATTAAAGAAATACTAAAACAAACAGAATATTATAAAGACTCAAGTGATGAAAAATTAGATGTAGCAGCTAAGAGAATTAATGAAAAATTAAA
>JAGATI010000151.1 GCA_017621295.1 Clostridia bacterium
ATGTTTTTGACATTAATTTGTTATCTTCTAATTCCATAAATTCACCTCCAATAGTTATAGTATACTATAATTATCTATGAAAATTCAATAGATTTAAATACTTGCTCATAAAGAAAATTGATGGTATAATACAAAAAAATATAACAGAAAGGGGAAAATGTTAGTGGTTAGCTAACATTAGTAGAGAAATGGGAGATAATGTTAAATTTGAAGTCGCATTAGAAGTAATATCAATGTATATATCAATTGCTATTGCAAATAATGATATGGAACTTGCGGAAAGATTAAAAAAAGAGAAAAAAGAAATGTATTTAGGGAATAATAAACTTGTAGAAAAGGTTATTGATGAATATGGTAAGAAAATAAAAGATAATTTGGGGGTATAAAAGTGATTAGAGATTTAACAGAGAAAGAAATACTGGAAATAGAAGAATTAAAGAAAAATTTAGAAACTGAACAAGCGTTAGAAGAATTATATAAAAATGCAAAATTGTCAATATTTGATGTAGAACCAGAGAAAAATGGGAATCCAATTGCTGTTGTAACAGGAGGTCAGCCAGGTTCAGGAAAAAGTGGTTTAGTCAAACTAGCAGTTAAAAGATTTACAGAAGCATATAAAGACTATATAATACTTGATGTAGATCAATATAGAGGAGCATGTACAGGCGCAAATATTATACTAGAAAAGTATCCTGAATTTTATTCTGATTTAACAGATGGTGCAGTAGGTAAGGTTATGGCAAGATTAATAGAAGATGCCATAAATGGAGGATATAATTTTATATTTGAAGGAACAATGGGGAAATCAGCAGATATAATTGATAAGTTAAAAAAATCAGATAAGAATTTTGATATTTTAGCACAATTAATGGCTGTATCAAGAGAAGAATCATTAATCTCAATAATTGATAGATATATTGGAATGAAAAATTCAATGTATTTTGGAAGATTAACATCTATCAAAGCACATGATGATAGATATTATAATTTTCCAAATGTTGCAGCGACATTAGAGGATAAAGGTGCCATTGTAGAGGTATATGAAAGAGGAGGTCTAAGAGATGATTTTCCGCAAATAATATATCGTACAAATAATTCAAAGAATAAATATAAAAGTACAATTGAAGCTTTAAAAGCAGGAAGAAAAAATAGTTTAAGAGAATGTATGGAAAATGGCGTAGAACTTAGAATGAAAAGATTAAGAGCTCAGATGGAATTATTAGAAACATCGTCAGGAGCACTTGATGAATTAAGAGATATAGAAGCTATAATAGGTGATTCATATGAAGCTTGGAAGACTAATGATGAAATAGGTATTTAATATAAAAAGTATCATAAAAATGCGCAAAAGTGCTTGACAAATACAAAAAAATAGTGTAAAGTATATTAGCATTACAAAAAGAAAGGAATGCCTATAATGGAAAAAAATGTCCAAATAAGTATGTTATGCCAAATATATGGAAAATTATTAACAGATAAACAATTTGAGCTAATAGATGATTATTATAATAATGATTTATCTTTATCTGAAATAGCAGAAAATAATAAAATAACTAGGCAAGCAGTTAGGGATATTATAAAAAAGGGCGAGAAGAAACTTTTTGAATATGAAAAAGAACTGAAAGTTATGGAAAAAATGTTAAATCAAGAAAAAAAACTTAAAAATATAATACAGGATTTAGAAAATTTAAAGCAAAACTTAAGTTTTAATGATAATAAAAAAATAGACGAAATAAAGATTAAATTAGAAAGCTTAATTTAAAATTAAAATAAAATGTCAGTAGGTTTTAGTTAAGGAGGATGAAATATGGCTTTTGAAGGAATATCCTCAAAATTTCAAGAAATAACTAGAAAGCTAAAAGGAAAAGTAAGAATTACAGAATCAGATTTAAAAGAAATGCTAAGAGAAGTAAAACTTGCATTACTAGAAGCAGATGTTAATTATAAAATCGTAAAAGAATTTATAAGTCAAATTCAAGAAAAAGCGCTAGGTCAAGATGTATTAAAATCACTAACACCAGGTCAACAAGTTATTAAAATAGTAAAAGATGAATTAGTAGAATTACTAGGTGGTACAGAAAGTAAAATTAATTTTACACCAAATCCACCAACAATAATTATGATGGTTGGTCTTCAAGGTAGTGGTAAAACAACAACATCTGGTAAACTTGCTAATATATTAAGAAAACAAGGTAAAAAGCCACTTTTAGTAGCTTGTGATGTATATAGACCAGCAGCTATTAAACAATTACAAGTAGTAGGGGCTCAACTTAATATACCAGTATATGCAAATGAAACTACTAAAGATGTTGTACAAATTGCAAAACAAGCAGTAAATGTAGCAATTAGCAAATTAAATGATGTTATTATTTTAGATACAGCTCGGAAGATTACATATAGATGAAGAGCTAATGCAAGAGCTAAAAAACTTAAAATCAAGTGTTAAACCACATGAAATACTATTAGTTGTAGATAGTATGACAGGTCAAGATGCAGTAAATGTAGCCAGAAGCTTTAATGAAAGTTTAGGTATAGATGGTATAGTTCTTACAAAATTAGATGGTGATACTCGTGGTGGTGTAGCAATATCTACAAAAAAAGTAACAGGTAGACCAATAAAATATGCAGCTACAGGAGAAAAATTAAGTGATATAGAAGAGTTTCATCCAGAAAGAATGGCTTCAAGAATTCTAGGAATGGGTGATGTTCTTTCAATAATAGAAAAAGCAGAAGAAACCTTTGATGAAGAAGAAGCTTTAAAATTAGAAAAACAGCTTAGAAAAAAAGAATTAGACCTAGATGATTATTTAATGCAATTAAGACAAGTCAAAAAAATGGGCTCATTTTCATCAATATTAAAAATGATACCAGGTATGAATCAAATTAAAGATTTAAAAGTTGATGATAATGAATTTAATAGAATAGAAGCAATAATATGTTCAATGACAGCTAAAGAAAGAAAAAATCCAAAACTACTAAATGCAAGTAGAAGAAAAAGAATAGCAATGCGGTAGTGGAACAACAGTTCAAGCAATAAACAAATTTATGGAATCATTTGAGATGACACAAAAAATGATGAAAAAGATGCAAGGTGGCAAAAGTATGAAAAACATGATGAAAAATTTTAAAGGTATGAATCCAAATGATTTAAAAAATTTAAAATTCTAGATTTGATTTTAAATTCAAATATTAAAAATATATTATAAATTTAAGATTTCAAAATTGAATGTTAAAATATAAATAAATTTTAAAAGTTATATTGTAGTTAAGAATTTAAAACTCTAAAAATTTTTTTCATAAATTTTGTAAAAATTAAATTATTTATATTTAAAATTCAGTAATATATTTTTACTTAAAAGCTAATGAGTTTATTAAAGAAATTGTATAAGAATTATAAGAACTAAAAACAGAAATTAAATGATTTAAAATTTGAATAGTTTTAAGTTTAAATTATTTAAAATTTAAAATATAAATTTTTGTTACTAAAAAATTGTTATTAATATTTAAAATACATAAAACTTAGTGGGAGGTGAAAAAGATGGTAAAGATTAGATTACAAAGACAAGGTGCAAAAAAAGCTCCATTCTATCATATAGTTGTAGCAGATTCAAAATCTCCAAGAGATGGTAAAATAATAGAAAAAATAGGAACATACAATCCTATGACAGAACCAGCTACAATCGTTTTAGATAATGAAAAAGTAGCTACATGGATAAAAAATGGTGCAAAACCTACAGATACTGTAAAAGCTTTAATAGAAAAAGCAAAATAAAACTTTAAAGTTTAAGCCTTTAAGAAAGAAGGTAAATACATGAAAGATGTTTTAGAATTAATTGTTAAAAATCTTGTAAATAATCCAGATTCTGTACAAATTACTGAAAATACTACAGATTATTCTATAGAATTAAAAGTAAAAGTAGATAAAGTTGATATGGGAAAGGTTATTGGAAAACAAGGTCGTATAGCAAAAGCAATTAGAACAGTTATTAAATCTTTAGCAGCAACTGAAAAGAAAAAAGTTGATATAGAATTTTTAGATTAAGAGGAATTATATATGCACGATTATCTTGAAATAGGTCAAATTGTAAATACATTTGGTGTAAAAGGAATGGTAAAGGTAAATCCTTTTACAGATGATATAACAAGATTTGAAAAATTAAAAACAGTATATATTTGTAAAAAGTCTTCTATGGAAGAAGTGGAAATAGAAGAAGTAAAATATCATAAAAATATGGTTTTACTAAAACTAAAAGGCATAGATGATATGAATTTAGCGGAAAAGTACAAAGGTATGTATTTAAAAATACATAGAAAAGATGCAATTAAACTTCCAAAAGATACATATTTTATTGCAGATTTAATTGGTTTAGAAGTATATACAGATGAAGGTGTTTTACTTGGAAAAGTAGATGACATATATAATACAGGAAGTAATGATATATATGTTGTAAAAGATGAACTTGGAAAACAAGTATTACTTCCAGGAATTAAAGAAGTTCTAAAAGATATTAACTTAAGTGAAGAAAAAATAATTGTTCACTTAATAAAAGGTTTAATATAATTAATTAAAAATGGAGGAATTTATGAAGTTTGATGTGCTAACACTCTTTCCAGAAAGCTTTGAGCCAATAAAACAAAGCATATTAGGAAGAGCTTTAGAAAAAAATCTAATTAGTTTAAATCTAATAAATATTAGAGATTTTTCAAAAGATAAGCATAAAAAAGTTGATGATACTCCATATGGTGGTGGAGCAGGAATGGTTATAAAACCAGATGTTGTATATGATGCATATAAATCTGTAGAAGATAAAAATGCAAAAGTAATATATTTATCACCACAAGGGAATGTATTAAATCAGAAAAAAGTTGAATCTCTTAGTAAAGAGGAACATCTAATTCTATTATGCGGACATTATGAAGGAATAGACCAAAGAGTAATTGATGAAATAGTAGATGAAGAAATTTCAATAGGTGATTATGTGTTAACAGGTGGAGAAATACCAGCAATGGTGTTAATTGATTCTGTTAGTAGATATGTAGAAGGAGTACTTACAAAAGAATCTATAAAAGAAGAATCTTTTTCTAACAATCTTCTAGAATATCCACAATATACAAGACCAGAAATTTTTTTAAATAAAAAAGTTCCAGAAGTATTACTATCTGGTCACCATGAAAATATTCGCAAATGGAGAGAAGAACAATCTTTAAAAAATACGTATCAGAAAAGACCAGATCTTTTAAATGAAAAGAAAATAAATAATATGGTTAAAAATTAGTAGATACAAAATAAAAGGTATTAGGAGCCTAAAAATAAGTCCTAAAATAAGAAAGGGAGGAGAATATCGATGGATATCATAAAATCAATAGAACATGAACAATTGAAAAATAAGATACCTGTCCTTAAAGTTGGTGATACAGTAAAAGTACATCAAAGAATTAAGGAAGGAAACAGAGAAAGAATCCAAGTATTCGAAGGAATTATAATTAAAAAACAAGGTGGCGGAATTAACGCTACATTTACAGTAAGAAGAGTAGCATATGGTGTAGGAGTAGAAAAAACATTTTTAGTTCACTCACCTATGATGGAAAAAGTAGAACTAGTAAGAGTAGGTAAAGCAAGAAGAGCAAAACTATACTATTTAAGAGATAGAGTAGGTAAAGCTGCTAAGACTAAAGAAGATATTGGTGCAAGAATTGAAAACAAAGAAATTACTTTAAAAGAAGAAATTTCACCAGTAGAAGAAGTAGTAGAAGAAGTAGTAGAAGAAGTTCCAGTAGTAGAAACAGAAGCTGTAGCTACAGAAGAAGTTAAAGATGCTGAATAATAATTAGATATTTCTATGTAATAAGATATAGAAATAAATAATTTAATTAATAAAAAATATATTAATTTATTAAAAGAGAAAATTATTTAA
>JAGATI010000027.1 GCA_017621295.1 Clostridia bacterium
GAATTCTTTGGCTCTTATTGTTTTATAAATAAAATTTATTGCGTAAGGTTATTTCAAAAATTTTATTATATGTTATAATAAAGTCAAAGTCAGGAAAGAGTGATGAAAATTGACAGAGAGGCAGATTATTAATATTATAGAAACAACATTAATAGATAAGAAAATTAATGATCAAAATTATATAAGATATACTTTTTATGAGGTAAATGTTAAATATCCACAAAAGTATGGAATAGAAAAACAGGATATTGGAATGTTTTTGCAATTATTAAGAACAAAACTAAAAAATGAAAATTATCATGTATATTCGGAAGGACAAAGATTTGAATATAATAATGCTAAAATTACAGTACAAAGTAATGAAGTACTAGTAGCAGTAAAACAATAGAAAGAGGATGTAGAAAATGGACTTATTCAGCAAGAAAGAACAAGAATTATTAAGAAAAGCAGGAGTAAATATTGAAAATAAACAAGAATATACAACAGATGATAAGAAGTATATTTTTAGACAAGTATCAGAATATATAATGAATCATAGTTCTAAAAATGGAGATATAGGAAGATTACAAAATGAGTATGAGAGTATTTTTAGAGTTGTGAATGTGAAATAAAACAACATTAATATTTGTAGGAGGAGATTAGAGTGAATAAAGTTATTAATATAAAAGAAGATTATATAATAGTGTTTGGTATGAAATTCAAATTACCAATAAAATTAGATAGATTAAAAGAAATACTAGGTCAAGGAACTATAAAAGAATTAGATAGTGGTACAAAGATATATGTATGGGAGCAGTACGGAATTTATATATGGTTAAATAAAGATATTGCAACAGGTATTAGAATTAATCTAAATGTTAAAGATTTTAAATTATGCAACGCAAACTTTGATGGTCAAATTCTAGTTAATGACGAGGATTATAGCAATATAAAATGGAAAAATGATGAATATAATATTGTAAAAGAATTTAAAATTAGGGATTTCAACTTATACTTAGATGGTGATTCGGAATTTTTAAGCATTGAATTTCCAGAAGATGTATCAGAAGAAAAAAATAGAAAATATGAATTAAACCACCTAGAAGATCCAATTTTAAAATTTGATAATTTTAATTTTAAGTTATGCATAATTCAAGAGCTAATGTATGAGAAAAATCTATTATTACCAAGATTTGATGCTTATGAGTTTGCAGAAGAATATGATAAAAGAGAAATTGATATTGAAGAAGAAGGATATGAACCAATAAAGGAAATAGTAGAATGGTTTGAAAAAATAGAAATTCCAGTTTCAATGGCATCACATATTGAAGAAATTGTGATGGATGGTGGAAATGAAATATATACACAAATAATACCTTTTTGGGATGGAGAAGATGATTATTTTGATGTTAAGGATATTTCAGAAAATGAGATTAAACAATTACCAAATTTGAAAAGAATAATTTTACTTCCATCTAAAGATAATGCAAAATTGATTGAAAAGTTGAAACAATATGGTATTGAAGCAGATAAAGTATAGTGAAAAGGAACTTGTAATTATGGAAATAAATTATAAAGGAGTTCTATGTAGATTAGGAACATACAGAGTAAATGGAGAAGATAAGCCAACATTATATTATATTTCTTCTCCAGATGATGAAACTATGTATAAAGCAGGATTTAAGGAATTGCATTATGGTTTGTGGGGAAAAATATTAACAGACGAGGAATATAAAGAAATAACAAATAAAGAGGAAAAAATGGATTTTAAATTTTATTTAATAGAAAACAATCGCCTATTTTGTACAAATACTAATGAAGCTTATGAATTTAAAAATAATGAATGGATTAAAACAAATAATAGCGAAATAACAGATAGATTAATGGGGTATGATCAAAGTGAACCAAGTGATTCGCCATACGCTATAGGAAATACAGACATAATGTCATCAATAAAAGAATTAACATTAGAAGAAATAATAAAAAAATATAAATTAGTTATTAAAAGGAGCGATGATTAATGACCGCAGAAGAATTTGTTAATAATTGTTATAAAGAAAAACAAGAAATGTTAAAAATATATTTTGATAAAGAAAAGGAAACACAAGTGGGAAATTTAATAAAAAATATTGTTTCAAAAGGTTTATCAAATGATGAAGTAAAAGAATTAGTAGATTCAGTTATGAACGAAGTTTTCTATACTATTCTATTAGGATTAGATGGTGAAACATCATTAGGAGATATACAAATGCAATATAAAGTATATGATGAAAATGATAATTTGTTAGATGGAATAGAAAGTTATGCTTATGATGCGTTTATGGGAGAAGAATAGAGAAAACTAAAAGGTTGGTGTTATAAACGGAAAATGAAAATTCTATAATAGGAATAAAAATTAATGAAACAGATATTCCTGCAAAATGTATTATGATTATAAAAAAATATCAAAATTTACCTATATCAGAGATAAAAAAGAAAATTGAAGATAACCAATATGTTCTAACATGTGATTATATAGATAAAAGTGGTATTGAAAAGATTCTTGAACTATATTCTGAATTAAATAGCGAAGGTATAAAATGTGAACTATATGAACATGATGTAAAAACAACAACAGAGTTCTTAAATAATCTTTTAGAGTCATATAATCAAACAGAAATAGAAGCTGAAGAAGATATAGAAAGAGAAGTTCAATCAGAAAATTGCGAGGAGGAATAAAAGTGTATAAAACAATAGTGAAATATAAATACATGGATGACAATTGTTATATTTGGATTAAAAGTAAAAAGAAATCTACAATATATAAAGAAAATGATAGTTTTTGAATTTAAAGATAATTTGTTATATGCAAATGATATATTGATAGCTAGTATAAGGTATAAAGAAAAGAATAAAAAAATAAAATTAATATCTGAAAGAGGCTGTGGATTTATTGAAGAACCATATATAGATGGATTTGTTTCCTTTTTGATAAGTAATGGGATTGAAATTAAATATAGTAATAAAAAGATGGAATGGTGAAAATGAAAAAACAAAGAGGAGTTTATAGAAAACTCAATTTATTATTCAAAAAAATAGATTTATTTGAACTGGTAAAAACAGATAATGTATATGAAGAATTTGCAGTACCTAGTAATAATTTTTTAGATCTATCTCCAAATAGTATTAAAAGAAGATTCATAATTAAATAGCTTGAGATAACAGAAAAACTTATGAAACACAAAGATAATAAAAGATTTTGTAGAATAGTAGGAATGATTGAAACTAAAGAAATAAGTAATTCGAGAATAATATTATTTTACGATGAAGAATATTATAATAATTTTTGGAAAAGAGAAGATTCTTATCAAACATGGGAAAAAATAGATTTAAAAAAATCTTTAAAACAAAAATTGAATATTCAAACAGACCTAAAAGAGATGGGATTTAAAGAAGCAATAAATGATGAAGATTTTAAATATGAAACAGAATTATGGATATATGGAGATATAGAAGATATTAAATAGGAGGATAATATGAATAATGATGAAAAAAATACTGATAAAAAACAAAATAAAGAAAAAATTTCAGAACAATTACAATCCGAATTAGATAAACTAGCAGAACAAGGTAATAAATATTTTGATAATAATGAATATGACAAAGCATTAGAAATTTGGAATAGAGCATTAGATTTGATACCAGAGCCTAAGAAAAACTTTAGTGAAACAGTATGGTTTTTAACATCAATTGGAGATATTTACTTTATGCAAGGAAAATACGAAGAGGCTTTTAATAATTTTGAAGATGCAAAGAATAATTTGTCAGGAGATGGAATTAATAATCCTTTTATATTACTTAGATTAGGGCAAAGTGCATTTGAATTAGGGAAAAAAGAACTAGCAACAGAAAATTTGTTGAGAGCATATATGCTTGAAGGAAAAGAAATATTTGAAGAAGATGATAAAAAATATTTTGAGTTTCTAAAATTAAATGTTGATTTATAAAATTAGTTAAAAATACGGAGGAATAGGATATGTTAAAAATTTTTGATAAGGCACAATGGCAAATAGATGGTGGAATCACAGAAGAATTAGTAGTTAATCAATTTAATTTAGTTTTTTTATGGTTGGATAAACACAAAATGTTAAGTGATGAAGGAAAAGAAGAACTTGAGTTTGGAATTGATTGCGAAGCATCCTTAAATGAAGAATTATTGACAATAGAAGGGGTAGATTTTTTAGACAAATATTATGATGATTTTCTTGCCGTTATTTCAAAAGATAGGTATGGCAAGGATGATTCAATTGACGAATTGGACAATCTATATAAAAAGTTTAAGGGAGAATAAATTATGATCAGGATTCTAAGCGAAATAAAAGAAATAGTTAAACAAAACTTAAAAGAATATCTACCAGAAGTAAAACCAAGTAATTTAGAAGAAAATGGCATGGTCTATTATATGAACGGAAAAAAATGGAACTGAATTTGATTGGTATGTTAATGAACATTTACCTAGTTTTATGGTATTTTACAATGATGAACAAAATCTAGGAGCAGTAAAGTTATTAATTTATACTAATGGTGGAGTAGTATTATATATTTATGGAGATAAGGGCAACAAAGTTATTAAAGAAGTACAAACTTCAATAGAAGTTACAGAAAATGAATTGTTTAATCTAGCGGTAATATTAAGAAGTGAGGCAGATGAGAAGAACATTTGGGATGCAAGTATAGACAAAATTAATACTGAAGTTGAAATAAGCAATGAAAAAATAGCCAAATTTAAAGACACTAAACAATATATGGAACCAATTATAAATCGAATGAAACTATTAAATCAAACGGCATATCTTTCTAAAAAAATATTAGAAGAAGGCTGGAAAGTTGGATACATGCATAGAGATGAATCAGTAAATGAAAATGATAGTGGATGGTCATTTATGGCAGGGAATGAAGATGATGAATATTGTAATAATTATAAAAATATTGCATTGGTTAGTGTACAAGAAGTATATCAATTAGATCCAGATATATGGAATTATATTGATAATCCAGTAGGAGCGGAACTTATTAGGATATCTTCTAATGAATTTGAGATAGATAAAAGGGATAAAGAAATATATATGGAAAAGAGAAAGGATTAAAAATATATGATTAGTAATATTGAAAAAAGAGATGATATGTTTAATGTTGGTTTTATTGAAAGCAAATTGTTTAATCAAAAGATAGAAGTATGGATTGAAAATATGGTAGAAACAGATTATGCTGAAAAATGTGCTGAAAACTTTGAATTATTGAAAGGTGAAGTAATAGATAGAATATGTGAACGTGTCTCAGCATACCACAAATTTATGTTGGAAGAATGGAACGAAGAATTTGTTGCTGAAATTAATGAAAAAGTACCTTGCGATGTATCTGGAATAGATATATTAAAATATATAGAAAATCCTACAATTTATATTTTTCCACCAGAAGGGGAAGGAATTGGTTATGTAATTGAAGGAAATTGCGAATGGGAACCAGAACATGGTATAGACATAATTATGCTGGATAATAAAGTAATTGATGTTGGACCAGGAGAAGGTTTATCACCTTGGTCAGATGATGACGAATTTGAAAGATTGTTTTAGGAGGAATAAAAGAATGGAAAATGCAGATTTTGAAAAGTTAAATTATAATGAAGGGTTTGGATACGAAGGAGAAATATCAATAAATTTCTTTGAAGAAAATATGAATGTAGATTTAACAGTTAATGTCGAAGATGAAGAAATTGCCGATATCCAATATAAAACATACGAAAAATTTAAGGAGAAGTGGAGTGAACTTCAAAATGATGTCGCAGAAAAAATTATAAATTATTATAATGAAGAAGAAAAAGGTTCTTATGGTCCAGATGATAAAGAAGAATTTGATAAATGGTGGCCTGAAATAAATACTATTGATGAATTATTAAATCAAATAGAACTTGATGGGATAATTATACCAGAATCATTTATTATGGAAGATGTAGCAGGTGGAAGATGTATTTATCTAACATTTAGTAAAAAATGGGGAAATGATACAGAAGACAATGGTATAGGAGTTCAAATTGTAAATGAAGAAATAAAACAAATAGGTTTTAAGGACATTGCATTTTAATTGGATATATATAATTACAAAAACTATCATATTTAATTTGAATTGAAGTTTTATATAATGTATGTTAAGATTTTTATGAATTATATTAAAAAAAAATTAGGAGGTAATAATCATGGAATTTATAATTGGAGTTTTGGTTGTAGGAGCGTTCATAGGATTAATAGTGTTCCTTTTAAAAAAGGAACACTAGAAACTAGAAGAAATGATTAGTAATTTAAATGAAGAGCAAAAAAACAAATTAGCTTTAACAGACGTAAAATTTGTTGAAGGAAAAAAAGATGAGTGGATTCAAGAAGGTATGATTGGTGAAATGAGAGATAAAGGAAACAAATTTGCAATTAGAGTTTTATGGCACAATAAAGTTATACAAAATGCAACTTACGACCAATTACAATATGGAGATACTTCGTTATCTAAAGATGATGTAGAAAAAAATGGATTAAAAGTAGGAGATTTTGTTAAAGTTTATATAGCTCCTGCAAAAACATCAGGATGTTTTAAAATTATTTTATAAAAATTTTTTATATAATCAGAGAGGACAAGCTATATGAATAACGAAAGCGAAATAGTAGAAAAAATAATCGAAAAGTATAATTTAAACCTAGGTAATGATTATTTTTATGTTGGAGCTTCAATAATTAAAAGAAGTGATTTCCCACAAAGCACAGAAATTCTTTATTGTGAAGACGGATCCAATGATGAAGAAGGAATCCCATATATAATGCAATCAGTAGTGCCAAAAGGAGTATTCGATAGGGATAGAATAATTGTATTTTACACTAAAGATTTACAAAGGTATATAATTCCAATTGATGGAGAAAATTATACTTTAGTTGGAAACAATATACCTGAAAATGTAAAAAATATTAATTATGGCAAAGCAAAAAAAATAATACATAGGAAAGCCTTAGAGCTAAAAAAAGAGCCAGAAAAATTATCTAAAGAAGATGTAAATATTTTATACAAAAGATATATAAAAAATTATAAAAAGGGTAGAATGTTGATAGCTGGACTTCTAAGCTCTTTTGTATGGTTTATTTTAATTTTTTTAGGTGTGGCTTTTATAATTTCTGATATTGATTCAGGAAATTTTAATGAAACATTAATAATGGGAATTTTAATTGGTGGCATTGTTTTATTTGTTGTTGGAGCAATATTTATTATCAGATTTTTTATTAAATTGCCAGCTAGGAGACTAAAAAGTTTTGCATATAAAAGTGACTTTTTAGTAATGAATTATAAAAAAGACGTGAATATAAAAGGATTAAATGATAGCCATATTTATGGATTAACCTATGATGAAAATAATTGCAAACTTATGACATATGGTATTGCTCATTACGATGTAGCTTTTATTGAGAATGTAGAATATTTTGAAATTGTAAATAGGTATTCTAAAAATAAAAATCCTAAAAATTTGGAATATTGTTTATTTGAAAGAAAAAATAAATAATATCACGATAATCAATATTGAGAAAAACAAAACTGACTTCAAAAAGAAGTCAGTTTTGATGTTTTCAATGCTCAAAAGGATAATGGTGTGAAATTTTCTCTTATTTTGTATAGAATAATGTTTAAGTCATTTAAATTAACATTAATCGAAATATTATTATTTTTCTAATTTATCTTCAATACCAGCCAATAATTCGGGAATTGAAATACCAAGAACTTTTGCTAATCCATATAGTTCATAATCTTTAACAACCCTAGTATTAGCTTCAATTTTACTTATATCATTTTTGTGAATATTAATACCAAGTAAATTTAAATCATTAGCAACATCAGCTTGAGAAAGATGTTTAGCCTTTCTTAATTCTACCAAGTTATCACTAATAACATTAAAACTATCGTTTAATTTGCGTATACTCATAAATAAAACCACCTTTTTAATAGTATTTACTTGATTTTATCTCTATAATCGTGTTATTATGACATTAAGACTATGTCAAAAGATGATAATTAAAAAATACAACAATGAAAGACTGATAAAAATGAATAAAGAATGTGAATAAAAAATCAAAATGTGATAGGATAGGGGTAAATAAAAAAGAATATGAACAAAATCATATTCTTTAAAACGTTCTATATAGTGCTTTTGTACTAAATATTTAAACTAAATAAAAAAGCAAATTACTACTACATATAGTAACAGAAATTTGCTATTAATTAAAAAATTTATCGCTATCTTCATGTAATTGTGAAATAGTAATACCTAAAACCTTACATATTGCATATTCTTCATAATCTCTAATAAATAGGGTATTATTTTCGATTCTTGAAATATCAGAGTTATAAAGTGTAACACCTAGTAGAGCAACTCTATTTGCAAGTTCGCGTTGTGATAGTCCTTTAAGCTCTCTGTATTTTTTAATATTTTTACCAACAATATTTTGATAGCCGTTAAAGTTCTTTGTTTTCATTATATTATTATTGCTCCTTTTTGATTAAATAATTCAAAATAATAATATAATATTTTTATGGGGTTAGTGTTGCGTACCAGTTAACAATAAAAATAAAAGTAAAAAGTAAAAAGAGAAGGGAAGTAGTAATATGGGTATTAAAACTAGACTAATAATTGCAGATGATGATGTTCATATTTGCAAATTTATAGCCGATTCTTTAAGAAAACATGATGATATCGAGATATTAGCAATAGCAAATACAGATGAAGACGAGACAAAGATGATAGAGGAGCTAAAACCAGAGATTGTTATAACTGACTTAGTTAGAAATCATAAATATACAGGATTAGATATAATTAAAAATTACTTTGAAAAGAAAAGTCCAGTACAATTTTTAGTTGTATCTGCTGATATAAAAAATGATGTTATAAGAAATGGATTAGAAGTTGCAGGTTATATTCAAAAAGGTTTTCCATTTGACTATGAATTAATATATAATGAATTAAAAAGAATAAAAAAAGATATAATAGATGAAGAATATAATAACTGGGATAAGAAATATCATACATTAGAATATATAGATTTATATTCAATTTTCAATGAAGAAGAAAAAGCTATTTTAAGCAAACTAGGTATAGAAATAAAGAATAAGAAATATACTGAATACGAGTATGAATTAATAGTGATAGAATTAGGACACTATATGGAAATTAACGAAGAAGATCCAGATGTTATTGAAAGTCTAAAAGATACTAAAAAATATGTAGCTGATAAAGGTGTATCTCAGAAAGAATTTGATAAAATTATAAATAAAATAGATAGTTTAGCTGTTTTGTGATTTTTTTAATTTATTTTAAATGCTTGATAAAGTTTAATTATGAGGGTATAATACAAAGGTTACTAGAATTTTATCTTAGTTGCTTCTATTGTCGAATTATGTCGAAAATTATTGTAAAGTATTTAACAAAGTGTTATTATATATTTATGAAAGTAATACTTTACTATTGTTGAGGTGTTTAGTATGAGTGAAAGATTAGATAAGTTTTTAAAAGAATACTCTACGAATGAATTTTTAGATATATATAATTTTTTTACTAAAGAACAACTTGAGATAATTGAACGATTAGGATTAAGAATAGAGAATAGAAAATACTCTGTTTCTGATTATGATGCTTTAAGACTGGAAATATTAAAATTTTATAATGAGCCAATAGAATTAGAAAAAACAGATATTACAAAAGAAGAATGCGAGTTAGTTCTTAATACTTTTCAAAAAATAAGTGATGATTATGATTTATAATTTATTCTATAAAATCAACAAAAACTAGGCGAACAAGTTCCTAGTTTTACTTTTTGTATTCTTTTTCATTTTCAATTAAATAGTTGAGAAACGAGTCCATAAATGTTTTTGTAGGTATATGCTCTTTCTTATCGCACCAATAAAAGATTTCGTGCAATAACTCTCTATTAGCATAAACATTCATAAGATTTACTGCCTTTTGTATATCCCACAGAATAGTATCAGGACGAACATTGTATTTTTTTGCAGTATGTTTATATGCTTCGTCGATTCGATTTATTCCAAATATATCATTTTCAAAGCAATATGTTACGGATTCAATTATATATTTAGTTCCTAAATTAACAGGCCTAAATCCCAGTTTATTTAACAATATCCTTAGTTTTTTTATATCCAAATTTTTCTTTTCTATCTTGTTTGGTTCAAAACTTTGTGAGTAAACATCATCATCTGCTATAACTTCATTGTACATTACGCAAACCCTCCGTTTATCTATAAGAATTGTGTTAAATCTTTATTATTCTAGCGGTATTATATCACGCAAGTCAATAAAATTCAATATTTTAAAGCACAAATATACATAATGTATTTTATTGTAACCATTTTCCAAGTTTTTCTAATTTTTTCTAACTTTTTCCAATTTTAATGAAATCGGCCTAAAAATATGATAGCATTTAGCAAGAGCAAATAGTTTATACAAATTCAAGGAATAGTTTTTTCAAATGATATTGAAAGTAAACACGAGAAAAAATTATAAAAGTTACATATCCTTTGTATTTTGTATAGACTATTTTTGTTTATAGGTTTCTTTAGTGAAGCCTATTTAATTAAATAAACTATTTCCACCTGCAGTTTGTATGGAC
>JAGATI010000152.1 GCA_017621295.1 Clostridia bacterium
GGCTCTCCTTCTCCTCTTAATACAATTGTTTGATCATTATCTATACCTGCTGGAATCTTCACTTTTATTTTTGCTTGTTTTCTTATAGTACCTTTTCCTCTACAAGATTCACAAGGCTGTTTTATTACTTTACCAGTTCCATGACAATTGCTACATGTTCTAGATGTTTGCATTTGACCTAATATTGTATTTTGAACTTGTTTCACCTGTCCTGTTCCACCACATACTGTACAATTTTCGATGGCTGTTCCTGGTTTTGCTCCATTCCCATTACATTCCATGCAAATATCATCTCTTGTAATATTTATTTCTTTTTCAACTCCTAAAAATGCATCTTCAAAAGAAATTTCCATATTATATTTTAAATCTGCACCTTTTTTGGGTCCATTATTTGCACTTCTAGAATTTCTAGAACCACCAAATCCTCCACCAAAGAATGAAGAGAATATATCTCCTAAATCACCAAAGTCATTAAATCCATCAAATCCTGATGTAGAGTAAGAATAATATCCACCTCCTGGATTTCCTCCTCCGAAACCTTGTGGACCATTATGTCCAAATTGGTCATACATTCTTCTTTTTCCGGGGATCTGACAATGTTTCATATGCTTCATTTACTTCTTTAAATTTAATTTCAGCTTCTTTTTTATTATCAGGATTAGCATCAGGGTGATATTTTTTGGCCATTTTTCTAAATGCTTTTTTTAATTCCTCATCTGTTGCATTTTTATCTACACCCAATACTTCATAATAATCTCTCTTTTCTGCCATTTTTTCCTCCTATTTAAAATGTCTTTTTATTATACTTTCCTTCATTATCTTTTATGTAATTCCTATTCATATTAATATTATGTTTTAGCAATTTCAAAGATTGGCAGACAAATCCTATTAATGTCTGCCAATCTTCTTATGCTCTTTATTTTTATATTTTATTTATTTTCGTCATCTTCTACTTTATAATCTGCATCATATACATTTCCATTTTCATCTACATTTGGTCTAGCTTCTGTTCCAGCATTAGCTCCGCCTTGTGCATTTGCTGCATTTTGATTATATAATTTTTCAGATATTGAATAGAATACTGTTGTTAACTTTTCTGTTGCTTGTTTAATTGCTTCTACATCAGATCCTTCTAATGCTTTCTTAACATTTTCTATTTCTGTTTCTGCTTTTGCTTTTTCTTCTCCACTAATTTTATCTCCTAATTCAGTGATTGTCTTTTCACAGTTATATACTAAGCTTTCAGCATTATTTCTAGCTTCTATTTCTTCTTTTCTTTTCTTATCTTCTGCAGCATGTGCTTCTGCATCTTTAACAGCTTTATCTATGTCTTCATCTGTTAAGTTTGTAGATGCTGTAATAGAAACTTGTTGACTATTTCCTGTTGCCATATCTTTTGCAGATACATGTACTATACCATTTGCATCAATATCAAATGTTACTTCAATTTGAGGTACTCCTCTTGGTGCTGCTGGTATTCCTGAAAGTTGGAATCTTCCAAGTGTTTTATTGTATGCTGCCATTTCTCTTTCACCTTGTAAAACATGCACTTCTACACTTGTTTGACCATCTGCTGCTGTAGAGAATATTTGTGATTTTTTAGTTGGTATTGTTGTATTTCTTTCAATTA
>JAGATI010000153.1 GCA_017621295.1 Clostridia bacterium
ACAATATTTCAAAAAATGTATGTAAAAATTGAAAATGTAATGCTATTGCATTTAAATCATCTTCATCATCTTTATTTGCTCTAATTTGTAATGGATTCAAAATTTGACCATTATTACTACCTCCACAATTAACGATCTTGCCTTTTAAATTTTTAGCCAAGTAACTATACTCATCTTCTGCATCTATTATAAGTATTTTTGATTTTGGTATTTCATTGTATATTAAATGTTTTACTGCCATACTTTTTCCACTTCCAGAACTACCTACAACAACCATATTACTATTAGTTCTATCAGAATCTTTATGCCATATATTAAATATAATTATTCCTCCGTTTTGATTAATTCCCAAGTAATAACCATTTTGGTCTATAAAAGTATTTGTATTAAATAAAAAACCTCCTGTAAAACTTGAAGTTAATATATTTCTTTTAAAATATTCTGTTAAATCTGCTTGAATTGTGAAAAATGGTGCTACTGCTTTAAAACCACTTTTTAATAAATAATTAGTTATAGGTCTTATTTTCAATTTTAACTTTTGTACTTCTCTTTCTACTTCTTTACTTTTAACAAGTAACTCGTTTTCTTCTTGAGCAGAAACACAAATATATATTGTTAAATATGATACTACTTCATTATTATTTATCATTCTATTTATTATATCTGATGCCTCTTTAACTTCTAATTCTCTCATTTGTTTTATAGATTCATTTTTAGCAACTTTTGAAAGACTAGATGCATCTCTTATTCTAGCATCTAGATTTTCAATTAATTCTGTATTATCTACTGGCTCAATATTTATAGAAAATATTGCTCCTGTATTTTCAACTAATTTTGCTAACCACCCTAATTCTATATTAGATGGATAATGAATTATAGTATAAATCTTTGCAAATCTATCTCCTAAATATAATTTGTTTTTATCAAATCTTAATCCTCCGAATTGGTGTTACTAAATCAATTAATTCATAATTATTTTGTATTTTTTGTTTCAATTTTATTTTCCTCTGCAAGAGCTTCGTCAACTCTTTGCTTTGCTATTTTATAATAGTTTTCATCTATTTCAAAACCTATGAATTTTCTATTCGTTTTTATTGCTCCAACAAGTGTTGTTCCACTACCACAAAAACAATCTAATACTAAATCTCCCTCTTTACTAGAATTTATAATATGGTTTTCAATGAAATTTAATGGTTTTATTGTTGGATGACCATATTTCTTTTTATCTACTTGATTAACTCCTGAAATATAGTATTTTCTTTTGGAATGATAATTCCCATATAATTTAACACCTTTCTCTCTAGCAAAAATTACATATTCTGTATCTGGTAAATAATTGTTGTTTATAAGTGGACTTGGATTTTGTTTATGCCAAGTTAGTATTTCATAATTACAATCTTTATTTACAAAATACTCTATTAAATCCTTAACCTGTCTTTTAGAGCAATATATGTATATATTTATTTTTTTCATCTTTGGTATTAATAAATCAAGTACTTTTAAATCAAATCCATCTTTTAAATTTACTAATTCATTTGCATAATTATTAAATGATGATGTCCTTTTTACTTTTGTTAAATTTAATAAATATGGCGGATCCATAACTACTAAATCTATACTGTTATCATCTAATAATTTTATTCCCTCCATACAATCCATATTGTATACTTCATTTGTTTTTAACATTAAACTCCTTTCTCTTTAATTTGAACAATATTATCTGAATAATCTGTTCCCTCAATTCTTGCAAACTCTGGTATTGTAAAACTTTTTACTAATAATATAATTTGTTTTTCTTCTAAAATACTACTTCTTAAATCGCAATTTTTTAATCTATTAACCCAGTTATTTGCTCTTTTGCTTAATTCAATTTCAATATTATCTTTATTAGAATCAAATAGCATTATATAAAATTCGTTCTCTATAATGTTTTTGTTTTCTACAATTTCAGTAGTAGAAATTATTCTGTTATTAACTATTTCTATACAAACATCATCATCTATTTTTTTCTTTAATTCCTCTTGCTCTTGTATGTGTTCTGAAATATCTACTGCTCTTGGAATAACCATTATTTTATATGGATGACGCTCTTGGCTAAATTCTATACTTGATAAATTCATTTTTGATTCCATTTCTTCGTTAGATAATAATTCAATATTTATAGGATTTATCTTTATAAAAACAATTACTTGTCCATCAAGTGTATATAAATAGTTATTTTTAATTTCTTTTATATTTAAAAATTCGTTTAAAGTTTGTATTTTATTATTTTTTTGAAATAACTTTATTATTAAAATCACCTCTTTCATATCTAAAATCTTTTTGCATAATTTGATACTTTATAATATTTTTTATTGTATCTACCATAGAAAAATTATTATTCCCCTTAATTAATGAAATAACTGCAACCACTAATGCTCCAATTACAATTAAGGTTGCAATTATTGTTTGACCTGTAACTTTATAAAATATATATGCAATTATTCCTGATATTGCTCCAGTAATTAAGGTTTTTATTAATTCTTCCATACCAAAACCAATAAAAAATTCAGTTTTCAACCTAATTTGTCTTGGTATTTTTACTGTCTTTTTTTCATTCAAATTCATACCTCCTGTTAATTACTTTCTTTTTTATTTTCTTCATTCCATTTTGCTTTCAACTGTTGATATTGTGAGTATGTAGTATCTCTTGAAAAAATCATTCCGTCTTGGTCTCTATAATAATGTATATCTGCGAAATAGCCTTTAAAAGTTCCTTGAGATTCTGAAAATAATCTTAAAAAGCTTACATTTTCAACAACTTTTCCTTGGCTATAAAAACCTACTGTTGTAACATTATCTAATGAATCATTTTCTGTTAATGCTGCAATTTTCATACCACTATCAGTAACAACATACCACTTACCATCAACATTTATAGTTTCTCTCCCTTGGCAATCTTTGTCTTTTAACTCTTCTATTGTCGCGTTAGATTTTTTCTCATCTATAATAGCAATTTTATCTCCATAATAATGTTTTGGAATTTCTACAAGGCTTAAAGAAACTGTAATTAATATTGTTGCAACCAGTAAATGTTTTGTAAGTTTTAAATATTTTGCTTTCATTTCTGGTTCAACTGCAATTTTTATCATAAGTACAACAAAAGAAATTCCTGCAATAGAAATTCCTATAATTTTTAGTGTATTTACTATTTGTTTTAATGATTCCATATTTTAGTGCCTCCCTCTAGGTAACAATGCTCTCATTGTTCTTGCAGTATTACCCATCGCGTGAATTGGATTTCCTGATGGTTTAACCATATATTTGCCTAAAATCATTGGTGTATTAACTGCTACAACTGCAATTGCTATTCCATATATTAATTTGTTTGTTAATAATGTGGCTATTGATATATTTAATAATGCTAATTGAATTACTACTGTAAAAGCCGTCATTAGAAAACTTCTTAAATAGTCAGGAAATACTCCACCATCACTATTTAAAAAACCTATACTTGCAAATGGAATTGCTATTCTCATTACAAGAAGTTCAATTCCTTTCATAATGAACTGGCAGATTAGTAATAACCAACATATAAGTAATACTAAACAAGCAACTGCAGTAAAAATTCCACCTTGTATGTTATTTGTAAGAGCCTGTGCTAAATTTGTATTTTCAATATTGATTATTGTTAATATTGCATTTAGAAACTCTTCTACTATACCAACTCCAATCGTATATATTTCTCTAAAACATATCATTATAATTACTGCTTTTAACATACCAATTACTAGTTGTATTGGATTTTGTTCATTGTCTCCCTCTCGCATTAAAAAATATGTTTTTATTGCTTTTGCTATAAATACTATAATTAATAAGTATGTAGCAAAATTAAAAACTACTTGATAAATTGCATTAAAATCTATTCTTGATTTTAAAAGAATCGTACCCTCTGGTATATACATTAATTCTCTTTCAATAAAAAACACTAAATTCAGCATACTGTTAAATACTGAGTTTAATGTTGATTCTGATCCTGAAATAAAATTTTGTATTAGTTCTACAAGCATATCTGTCAATTTGCATCACCAACCTTTTAAATAAAATCGAATTTTATTTTTTATTTGTAGAATCCTAATATAGTGTTAATTACTGCTAAACCACAAGTTATTAATATCATTGCAATTAAAGTAGTTTTAATATTTTGAATATTTCTTCTTCTTTCACCCTCATCATTTGTTTTTAAACAATATACATAATAAATAAAATATCCACCACAAATTGTTATACCAATACCTGTAAGCCAACTAATTATTGCATCTGCTAATTTTTGTGTTCCAGTTACTAGTATGCTGTCTTGTATTGATGTAGCAAATACTCCTTTTCCTACAAATGCCAAAATTAAAAGTACTGCTATAAGCAATACCTTTCCTACAATTTTAATTATTTTTTTCATAACTCTCCTTTATATTTTTATGGAACTTATTCTGAATAAGCCCTATCTCTGATTCTCGTTCTTTTGTACCTTTATTCCAAATATCCCATACTTTTATAGGACTAATTGGTCTTTCATCTCTTTTTTGTTCTCTTTCTAATCTTAATTTTAGATTTTCTTCTTTTGTTCCCATACCATTTAA
This sequence comes from Clostridia bacterium, assembly GCA_017621295.1. The sequence goes on from JAGATI010000153.1 coordinate 4,617, forward strand.
TTTATTAAAATGCATTTTTGAAATATCAGGTATGTTTGATATTACTGGTGGTTTTCCTGCTAACATTACTAGTGCATAAGGATTTTCAATCATTAATACTTCGTCTGGTGTAAGTAATTTTCTTGAAATTAAACTCATACTACTACTTGATTTATCATATTTGATATTTGAATTACTACTTTCGCCATAACTTTGTGCAGTATATGTTCCGAAGTCTTTCGGAAATTTTACTTGCAGTATCTACATTTCCAGTTTTTAAATATATTAATGCACAGTTATCCATAATATTCTGTGCTCCCTCTTTTCCATATCTTTCTTCTATTTGAGCAAAACTTTGCAAACATATAACAAACCTTATATTTCTGCCGTCTTGAAACTGTTAGCATACTTTGAAATGTGTCTATTTTCGTGAAATTCGCAAACTCATCTAATATAAAATTCATTCTTATTTTTAATTCGCCACCCTCTAGTCTACTTGTTTCAACAAGTGATATATATATTTGTTGTACTAATAAACTACCCAATTTATGATATGTTTCTCTATCATCTGGAAGTAATACATATATTGCAGTTTTCTTTTTTGCAAAGTCTCTCAAATTGAAATCTGATTTTTGAATACAGTTTGCAACATATTCATCTATGAATAATTGTAATGTTGAAAGTGCTGCTGCAACAAAACTTCCTCTTGTTTTTGATGGAGCAGTTCCGTGCTACTGCATAGAATTTTTTTATTGGGTCATTGGCATCTTTTGAATTCATATAACTATCAATAGGCATTTTTCCTGTTTGGTCTGGTTTAAACATTTCTGCAACAAAGTAATATGCATTAGGTAAAGTTTGAAGTTCTCGTTTACCTTTATTTTCTAAAACTACCGCCATAAGTGCAGTCTTTAATACAGACATTTCTCCATTTTTCCATATAGGCTCTGTTTTATCATTTTTCTCAACTAAGATATTAACCATATCACTTACTAAACTTTCTGCAAGAGGTATGTTATCATCTTCTACTGCATTTATTATGATGTCTAAATAATTGTACCAGTTACTTTTTAGAAAACTTATAAAATCTAATGCAATAACATCGTAACCTAATTCTTTTAATTTTTCTGAAGTATATAGGTATAGTTCACCTTTGACATCTGAAATAAACATATTTTCTCCTGCTAATCCTAGCATAGTAATTGTTGGTATTATAACTGACCTACTTTTACCACTTCCTGAACTACCAACTAAAAGAGTATGAATGTTATCTGCTATGTAGTAAACTTTATCTTTGTTCCCATCTTTTTCAAAATGAGTAACAACTCCTCCTGATTCAAATGATACTTTGTTATATGAATTATTTCTTTCTATTGTATTATATTTAAAAACTTTGTTGTAATCCTTTTTATCCAACCACCATCCTGTTCCATATTGTCCCTGACCTACTGGCTTTGGAACTTTTATCTTTGGTGTCAATTCTACTTGCTCACTATGATAAATGTTTTTCTTGTTATTTGTAAAAAGCAATAAAAAAGATGCTACTATTAGTTCAATTATTATGAACATAAGTAGCACTCTTTTATTGGTTTGCAGTGTATTTATTATTGTTTGTACATTTATTTGTAGTAAACTGTTAAAGTCATTGCTTAATATTAAGTGTAGGCTTACTGTTATGTAAGCAGTTATTCCTATACTTAATATTAAGGCTATTGTTAAAAGTATTTTTCTGTTTATTTTTTTGCTCCTCTCTAGAAATTATCCTATATATTTTCTATGTGAAAACTTAACATTTGATTGCTTGACTATCGCATAGTGCATCGTAGTGTCTATTTTTATATGACCGCAATAATCTTTGTACTTCTTCAATTGCCATTCCTTTATCTATTGCCACTGTCGCCATTGTCCTACGGAATTTATGGGGATGTGCCTTTTCAATATTTAATGACCTACCTAAATCTCGTATAAAAAATTCTATTGTTGCAGAAGTTAATCTTTGGTGTGGCTTATTTCTTGAAACAAATAATGCAGGATTATCATCATCTCTAGTTTTTAAATATTCTTCTAAATGTAGTTTAGTTCTAATGTCAAAATATACTTCTCTTTGTTTATTACCTTTACCCAAAACAATACACGACCTTTCAGCAAAATTCATATCTTTAATATTTAAGTTAATTAGTTCTCCAACTCTTATTCCAGTAGAATATAATAATTCAATTATTGCTAAATCTCTAATAGTTTTGCATCCCTCTCGCATTTTTTCTATTTCTTCGTCTGTAAAAGGCTCTTTTACTTGTGTTAGAGTTTTTATTTTATGTATTCTTCTTATTGGACTTTTATTAATATAATCTTCATCTTCTAACCATTTAAAAAAGCTTGAAAAAACTCGCCTAATATTATCTATACTAGTTAAGGAACAACCTCGCTCTTCTCTATAATTAGTTAAATAATGTCTTATTTCATCTGTTGTTATTTCTTTTATTGTTTTATCTATATCTTTTATAAATTTTTCTAGTATTTCTCTATAATATTTAAGTGTTTTACTTGAACACCCCTCTACATTTTTCGCTGATAGAAACATTTTTAATAATGTATCATTTGAACTTCTATCTGCTATTAATTTTTCTTTATCTAGTATTAAATTTATTTCTACATTTTCCAACTTATCTTGTAATGTAGTTTTTAATTTTTTCAATTGATATGGGGTTAAATACATTACCATATCTTTCATTATTTTGTGCATAACTTCATTTTTTATCAATAGGCAATCCCCCTTTCTTTGCACGAAAAAAGAAGTACTTGCTTTTGTACAAATACTCCTTATAGTTTATATTTAATTAATTTTTAGAAACTTTTGTTCTTTTACCTTATTGTAATACTTAACAAAATCTTTCAAGAACAATTTCTATTACATTACTTCTCTAAATCATTCTTACTTTCTTCTTCCTTTATATCATTTACTATTTTTTCTAATTCACTTCCATAAACCATAACATGCTTAGAGTATTGACCTAAATTCTCTGCTTTTTTATTAAAAAATATACATATACACAGAATAACAGCAAACAGAATTGCACAACTCATCCCACCAACATATTCCCTTGCAAAAAATAATATTAAACTTATCATAAGCATTATTCCAGCTACTACATATAATATTGGCATGCATATTTTCGCTCTTCTCTTAAAAGCCTCTTGCTTAACTTTATATAGAAAATCTTCCTCATTAATATTGCTTGTTACTAAAGGAATATTACATGTCATCATTACTAATTTTTTTATTTCATCATTATGCAGCTTATTTGCCATATCATAAATATCAATTTTATAATCATTTATATTGTCTTTGTTAATTTTTATTGCAATTTTAGTTTTTTTCTCGTGTTGAGAAAGAAATTGTAACATTTCTTCATACTTTTCTTCATTATAATATTGAAAACAAACAGAAAATTTTATTTCTTTTTCTTTATATATTCCTATAAATGATAAATCTATAGATAGAGCCTCTTTCATTTGTTCTACATACTTAGAATCACCATTAACATCAATATAGTATGGCAATTCTATAACATCATATTCTTTTTTTGAAAATATTTCCATAATTTCCTCCTTTTATTAATCTTTACAAACTTACTATTTGGTTTAGTAATTTTTTATTTTTTCTTCCACTAATATTTTAACAAACATATCTCATTTTGACAAGCGTTCCAACCCCATAAATTCAAATTTCTTCCTCCCAATTCCAAGATGAACTATTCCTTTTATTTAATGCTATTTCTTTTTTAGCTTGTTTAGATAACTGTTTCTTAAATCGTAATTCATAAAATCTATTTAACTTCTTCTGATTCTCTGCTTGATAATATAATGCAGTTAATATTCTATCTAATAAATCTCGGCTTTCATTACTATATTTTACATATGTAACTAACTTATTTGTATTTAACCACTTTCGTTCAATATCTAATATTTGATTTCCTATTAATTTTATTATTTCTTTTTCAGCATCCTCTTTGACTTTTTCTTTTGCTTGGTTTAATTTATCTGTATCCGTATATTGAAACTCTAATAATTGTTGTTTTGCTTTTATATATTTTTCTATTTCTACTTGGCATTGAACTGATGATTCAATAATTGTTTTAGAAATATTATCAACTTTTTCTATTATTTCAGGATACCTCATTAAATATTGGTATTTTATACTTCCACTAGTTAATTGCAAATCCTTTTTTAAATCAATCAACATATCAACAATATTTTTTACATCTTTATCTTTAAATATATTTCTAATTCTTCGTGATTGATTGAAATCTTTTTCATACTGCATCAAATCTTTTAATGTCTTTTCATCAGTATTTATTTTTTTCAATTGTTGCAATATATAATTTTCTGATGTTATATTTTTCTTTGCTAAATCTTTTTCTTGATATATTGGCAGTAAATCTTCTCTAAAAACATCGTTTGTAAACTCATTTCTTAATTTATTTATTTCTGAATATTTTACAAAGTAATTTATCTTTGGCTTTTTACTCCATATAAAAAATTGAAAATGAGGATGTCCGTCTTCGATGTGTACTGCACCTAAATATTGCAAATCTTCTAATTTTATATTCATTTTTTTAGCTATACTTGGCAATCTATTTTCTAAAAGTGTTTTCCATTTTTCTTGTTCATAGTATCCTAATCGTTCTGCATCAAATTCTCTTAAAGATAAATAACCTCTATATATTGGAACTTTATTTTCAGCAAGTGTATTTATATGTTCTATAATTAGATTTAAATCATTTTCATTTTGAATATTTGGAAATTCTTCCACCTCTCCAAATAATCCGTGTGTTGTATTTGGATTTCTAATTACATATTTGCTATTTGCAATGTAATCTGTATAATTCTTATGCATAAATAATGTTGTTCTTTTATTGGGATTATATGCTTTAAATATAAAAATTAAATTACTCATTTCTATATATCCCACCTAAATTATAGAAATCCATTAATTCTTCTTTTGATATATCTTCTACTTTTCTACTTACAAAATAATTTGCTTTTTCTCTTGCACTTTTTAATATTTCAACATATTCTTTATGAAGTTCATCTCCCATAATTCTTTTCATAACTTCACCCATTATGTAAGTATTTAATGCACTTATTCGAACATTATTTGCATATAATTTTCTTTGTGAATTTATAAATCCTGCTAATTTATATTCAATACATTTGTCTATTTGCTGAAGAATTACTTCCATATTATCTTTATACATTTGTATATTTATTTCTTTTTCTATTCCTGCTCTAATTAATTCTGATGCACTTGCATATGAACTTTTTTCTACAATATTATATATCATTTCTTTTTGTTCTTTTGTTAATCTTAATAAAATTTTTTCACTTTTTGGCTCTTTCTTTTTATTCAATTTTCCTCCTTTTCCAACTTAAAATATAGGTTCAAAATTGCCCTTTAGCAATTTTGCAGGAACAGGGCGTTATACAAACGCCCGTTAACTGCCTAAAAGCGTGGCTTTTAGCGATTATCTATTATTTTTCTTATATATCAATTTGATATACACTTTTTATGGCTTATTTATTCGAATTCTTCCTCTTCTTCGTGTTCTTTTTCTTTTGTCATTTCAACATATTCACTAATAATATTAAAAGCATCATCATAACTATATGATAAAGTTGCTCTCTCAATCATCTCTCTAGATTGCTCATACATATTATTCTGTTTTAAAGCTTTTGATGTCATACTTATTATATCTCGCATATCACCATATGCAGAATAAATATTGACTTTTGGTTTATAATTTCCAACATTACCATTTAAATTTTTACTAGTTTCTTTTTTCATTTTTTCTGAAATATTAAGATATTCATTTGCTATAGGTTTAAATCTACCATACTGAAAATCGTTTCTTAATTCATACATCATTAAATGTATTATTTCACTTATTTGATTTGAATCTAATGGCATTGATTCAACCCTTTCAATTTCTTCTTTTTGTTTTTCTGTTCCAAAATACATATTAAATGGAGTATCTTTTACATATCCTAATGTCATAATAGCGTGAGCCAATGCCTCTCTATATTCTGTATCTAGATACGCATCATAAAGACTTTGTCTTATTCCTTTTA
>JAGATI010000028.1 GCA_017621295.1 Clostridia bacterium
ACTGCATATGTAAAATTTCCAGTAATAGAAGGAAAAGGTTTATTTGATGAAAGAGATACATATGTTGTAATTTGGACAACAACTCCATGGACTCTTCCAGGAAATACAGGAATAACAATAAGTCCTGAATTTAAGTATAGTCTAGTAGATGCACAAGGTGAAAAGCTAATAATGGCAGCTGAACTTGTAGATGAAGTAATGAAAGTTGCAAAAATAGAGGATTATTCTACAATAAAAGAATATGAAGGAAAAGAATTAGAAGGTATAATTTGTAAACATCCATTTATTGAAAGAGAATCTAGAGTAGTTCTTGGTAGCAATGATACTATCTTAGTAGAATTAGATACAGGTACTGGTGCAGTACATACAGCTCCTGGATATGGTAAAGAAGATTATTTATGTGGTTTGAAAAATAAACTAGAAATGGTAGTTACAGTAGATAGCAAAGGACACCAAACAGAAGAAGCAGGACCTTTCGCAGGAATGTATTATGCAAAATCTGATAAAGAAATAATTAAATGGTTAGATGAGCATAATTTCTTACTTGCAAAACAAGAAATAAATCACTCATATCCACATTGTTGGAGATGTAAACATCCAGTAATTTATAGAGCAACAAGTCAATGGTTTGCATCTGTAGATGGATTTAGAAAAGGGGCTCTAGATGCAATAAAAGGTGTTAAATGGTATCCAGCATGGGGAGAAGAACGTATTACAAAAATGATAGAAGATAGAAATGATTGGTGTATTTCACGTCAAAGAACATGGGGAGTTCCAATTCCAATTTTCTATTGTAAAAATTGCGAAAAAGAATATGTAACACCTGAAAGTTTAGATAGAGTACAAAATATTGTAAATGAAAAAGGTACAAATGCATGGTTCGAACTATCAGAAAAAGAATTAATGCCAGAAGGTGCAAAATGTACAGAATGTGGATGCACAGAATTTGTAAAAGAAACAGATATTATGGATGTTTGGTTTGATTCAGGATCAACACATGAATCAGTTTTGGCAGAGAGAGGACTTCCAGAAGCAAACCTATATTTAGAGGGAAATGACCAATATAGAGGATGGTTCCAATCTTCATTATTAACTTCGATAGCAACAAAAGGAAAAGCACCATACAAAGAAATTGTAACACATGGAATGCTTGTAGATGAACAAGGAAGAAAAATGTCTAAAAGTCTTGGAAATGTTATTGCACCACAAGATATGATTAAAGAATTTGGTGCAGATATATTAAGGCTATGGGTACTAGCATCAGATTATAAATCAGAACTTGCTTTGTCAAAAGGTATATTAAAACAAGTATCAGAAGTTTATAGAAAAATACGTAATACTGCAAGATTTATACTTGGTAACATTAGTGATTTTGATGTAAATAATGAAGTTTGCTATGATAATTTAGAAGAAATAGATAAATGGGCTTTAATAAAATTAAATAAACTAATAAGAGATTGTACAAAAGCATATGATGAATATGATTTTAACAAAGCATATCAAGCTTTAAATACATTTTGTGTAATAGATATGAGTAATTTCTATTTAGATATAATTAAAGATAGATTATATACTGCAAAACCAGATTCTATGGAAAGAAGAGCAGCTCAAACAGTAATGTATGAAATATTACAAGCTATAGTTAAAATTTTAGCTCCAATGGCTTGCTTTACAGCAGAAGAAATATGGAAATTTATGCCTCATAAGACAAAAGAAAATTTAGAAAGTGTTATGCTTTCATATTATCCTGAAGTAAATGAAAAATATGAAAATAAAGAGTTAGAAGAAAAATGGAATAAAATAATAAATCTCAAAGAACTAGTTTCTAAAAAATTAGAAGAAGCAAGAAGTGAAAAAATAATAGGTCATTCATTAAATGCAAAAGTAACATTATATGCAGATAATGATGAATACGAATTTTTATTAGAAAATAAAGATTTATTAATGACAGTATTTATAATTTCAGGCTTAGAAATAGAAAAAGACGCAAGAAAAGATGAAGAAAGAATAGGTGTGAAAGTAGAAGTAGCAGATGGAGAAAAATGTGAAAGATGTTGGATGTATAGTACAACAGTAGGAGATGATAAAGAAAATCCATGTATATGTCATAGATGTAGTGAAGCTTTAAAATAAGAGTATATACATTAGATTTTATCTATTTACAATAAAAAGATAGTAAAAGATGAAGATTCTTAACATTCTTTATTCAGATAATTAAATAGGTATTCAATCATTAAATAAAAGATATTTAACAGAAATTGGAAAATGTTGTATATAATAAATTAGTAGCAAGAGGATATGAAATGTTTATTAGAAAGATAGATAAAGGAAAAATAGATTTCTTACATGAAGGTGAAATAAAATAAAAAAAGAAAATTAATTACTTATTAGTAATTATGCTAAAAATTAAATTAAAATATGTATTTTATAGAAATATAAATTACATATTTTTTTATATTATGTTGCCATAATATGAAAAATCCTGTATAATACTAAAGAAATTTATAATAAAATTAGAAAGAGGAAAAAAATGAAAGTTGCAGATTTTAATTATAATTTACCAGAAGAATTAATAGCACAAGTACCAATACAAAAAAGAGATGAATCAAGATTAATGGTTTTAGATAAAGAAAAGAAAACAATAGAACATAAAGTTTTTAAAGATATTTTAGATTATTTAAAACCAGGCGATTGTCTAGTAAGAAATAATACAAAAGTTATTCCAGCAAGATTATATGGAACAAAAGAACAAACAGGAGCAAACGTCGAGTTTTTGCTTTTAAATAGGATAGAAGGCGATATTTGGGAAGTTATGGTTAGACCAGGTAAGAAACTAATGCCTGGAGCAAGAGTATCTTTCGGAGATGGAATTTTAAAAGCAGAAATTATAGAAAAATTAGATGGAGGAAGTCGAAAAGTAATTTTTAAATATAATGGAATATTTAACGAAATACTAGATAAAATAGGGCTTATGCCATTACCACCATACATAAAAGAAAGATTAAAAGAAAGAGATAGATATCAAACAGTATATGCTAAATATGATGGGTCTGCAGCAGCACCTACAGCAGGACTACATTTTACAGATGAATTATTAGAAAAAATAAAAGAAAAAGGTGTAGATATCGCAAATGTAACTCTGCATGTTGGAATAGGAACTTTTAGACCAGTAAAAGTAGAAAATATAGAAGAACATGATATGCATTCAGAACATTATTATATAAAAGAAGAAGACTGCATAAAAATAAATAATGCAAGAAGAAATGGTGGAAGAATTATTGCAGTTGGAACTACTTCTTGTAGAGTACTTGAATCTATTTCAGATGAAAATGGAATGGTAAAAGAAACAGAAGGTGATACAAATATATTCATATATCCAGGATATAAATTCAAATGCATAGATGCACTAATCACTAATTTCCACTTACCAGAGTCTACATTAATAATGTTAGTATCAGCACTTGCTGGAAAAGATTATATAATGAGTGCATATGAAGAAGCGGTAAAAGAAAGATATAGATTTTTTAGTTTTGGAGATGCTATGTTTATTAAATAAAAAAATAAATAATATATTTAATCCTAAAAAGGTATATTAGAATCAGTTATTACATTTTGAAAAGATTAAAATAGTTACTACTAAGTATTAAACATTTTGAAATTTAAAAGTGATTTTTAAGTCAATTCAGAATATAAGGTAGAAAAAGATATAGACATTAAATAATTTTAACAAAGATTAAACTTCTATTATATTGAATAAATAAAATAAATTAGATTTTATTATTATTAGTAACTAAAAAGAATAAAATGAGGAGGAAAAATGAAACAAGCAGTTACATATGAATTATTACATGAGTGTAAACAAACAGGAGCAAGAAGAGGAATAATACACACACCTCATGGAGATATAGATACGCCAACCTTTATGCCAGTTGGGACACAAGCTACAGTAAAATCAATGACACCAGAAGAATTAAAAGAAATTGTAGAGGCAGAAATTATATTATCAAATACATATCATTTATATTTAAGACCAGGACATAAACTTATAAAAGAAGCTCGGTGGACTTCATAATTTTATGAAATGGGACAGACCAATATTAACAGATAGTGGAGGATTTCAAGTCTTTAGTTTAGGAGATTTAAGAACAATTTGTGAAGATGGAGTAGAATTTAAATCTCACTTAGATGGAAGTAAACATTTCTTTTCACCAGAGAAAGTTATGGAAATAGAAGAAGCACTAGGAGCAGATATTATAATGGCATTTGATGAATGTGTAGAATATCCTGCAAGTTATGAATATACAAAACAATCAATGGAAAGAACAACAAGATGGGCAAAAAGATGCAAGGATTCACATAAAACTATAGATAAACAGGCTTTATTTGGAATAATTCAAGGAGGATTTTATAAAGACTTAAGAAAACAATCATTAGAAGATTTAGTAAAATTAGACTTGCCAGGATATGCTATAGGTGGAATTAGTGTAGGAGAACCAAAAGAGGAATTTTTAGATATTTTAAATTATACAGCTCCTCTTATGCCAAAATATAAACCAAGATATTTAATGGGAGTAGGCTCGCCAGACTACTTAATAGAAGCGGCAATGGCTGGTATAGATATGTGTGATTGTGTATTACCAACTAGAATTGCAAGAAATGGTACTGCAATGACATGGAATGGAAAAGTAGTAGTTAGAAATGCTACATATGAAAGAGATTTTACTCCTCTTGATTCAGAATGTGATTGTTATACATGTAAAAATTATACTAGAAGCTATATAAGGCATCTAGTAAAAACAAACGAAATATTAGGAGTAAGACTTCTATCTATTCATAATTTAACTTTCTTGACTAATTTAATGAAAAAGGTTAGAATAGAAATAGAGAATGATAATTTGTTAAACTTTAAAAATGAGTTTTATAAAAAATATGGATACACAAAAGAATAAGGGGGAAGTAGTATGAATCTTATAGATAATGAAGAAAAGAAAAATAAGGAACAAAACACAAAACTTTTAAAAATAATTATTATTGCAATTGTTGTACTTGTATTAATTTTAGTTGCAGTATTATCATATAGTATGTATCTTCAATCTAAAGAATTTAAGTTTATAGTTGATGATAAATATAGTAGTGTGCCAAGTAATTTATTTATATTTGAAGATGAAGATGTATATGTATCTATAAAAGATATGGCAGATGTATTAGGATATGAATATAATAAAGGAGAATACAATAAATTTAATGAAGATAGTAACCAATGTTTTATACAAGATAAAGTAACAGCAGAAAAAGTTGGATATGAGGTGGCAGGATTTCAAGCTAATTCTGAAAAGGTATATAAAGTTGTAAGGGAATTTGACGAATATGAATATTATACTTTAAAGAAAAAGGTTAAATCTATAAATGGAAAACTTTATACTACTCCAGAAGGAATTGAATTAGGATTTAATACTAAATTTATATATAATAAGCAAAAAAATCAAATAGCAGTTTATACACTAGATAATATTGTTAGTAAATATGCAAATAGTTTAGGAAATACTGTAATTACTTCAGAGAATATGAGCTTTTCCAATAAAAAAGCTTTAAAATATGGTTGGATTTTAGTACAGAATTCATCAGGGTTATATGGTGTTAATGAAATATCAACAGGTGATAGTTTACTTGGAACTAAATATTCGAGTTTAAGATTTATGGAAAGTTCTCAAGATTTTATTGTAACAACACCAGAAAAGAAACAAGGAATTATGTCAGCAAAGAAACGGTATAAATATTGAACCACAATATGATGAAATAAAACAATTAGACATTGATTATAACTTATATATTATAAAGGTAGGAGATAAATATGGAGTTATAAACAGAAGTAAAGGTGCAAGATATGTTATTTATCCACAATATGATTCTATAGGTGTAGATATAGACACATTTGAAAATGACAAAATATCAAATCCATATATATTATTTGACAACTGTATACCTGTAAAACAAGTAGGCGAAAATAAAGTAGAAAAATGGACTATTTTTGATAAAGATGGAAAAAATATTACAAATACAAGTTTTGATGGACTTCGGATATATTGAAGGAACATCTAAGGTAGCAAAAGGAAATAATGTATTAGTAATACCAGAAAGAGAAGGAATTATTGTTTATAAAGATGGTTTATATGGTGTTATTAATTCATCAGGAAGAACTTTATTGAAAATACAATTAAAGAAAGTATATGCAGAAATGAATAATGGAAAAAACAATTACTATATGGTATATGGTGATGAAAATAAAACAGAAAATATTTTAGATTATTTAAATAGAACAATTGGTGGTACCACATCTACAAATAAAAATACAACAGGTGTAAATAATGAGACTACAAATTCCACTAATACTGTTCGGTACAAGTGACTCTACAGTAGTAGAACAAAATAATGTAGTTAAAAATACAGCAAATAATAATTAATTAAATTTTTAAATTTATAATTAAATGGAAGACAAGATATAAATATTGTATTATATCTTGTTTTTTTAGATAAAGAGTGTTATAAATGTTTGAATTTTAATAAGTGTTTCTATATAAATAAACATATTAAATTTATAACAAAAATTTTGCTAAATAATATATAAAATGACTGTTAAATAAATATAAATACTAATAATTACCATAAATTTTATTGTAGAAAAGTTCTAAAAATGCTTCTTAATTAATATAGATATATTAATTAAAGGGAGGAAAAAGGTTAAATAATATCAAAAAACTGGAATATTATTTATGCTAATTTATGCCTTTAAAGAAAGGAATGTGAATAAATATGGATAAAAGTGTTAGTATGAATAAAGTTAATTTAAACAATAATATAATAAAAGTTATAAAAGGAAGTATAATATCATTTTTAATTTCTGTATTATTACTGTTCATTTTTGCTAGTTTATTAGTTTATACAAGCATACAAGAAACAACAATAAAACCTGTAGTTATAATAATTAGTATAGTAAGTATTTTAATAGGCAGTTCTTTAAGCTCTATAAAAATAAAGAAAAATGGGATTATAAATGGTGCTTTAGTTGGACTTATATATATTTTAACACTATATGTTTTATCAAGTATAGCTTTTATGGGATTTAGTTTTAATATATATTCAATTATTATGATAATAGGAGCTATTTTAAGTGGAATGATAGGTGGAATAATTGGTGTAAATTTTGGATAAAAACAAGACAGAAAAATATCATACTTTTTTTATAAAAATGGTTGATATTTTTTTTGTTTTAATATAGAATTTAAAAATATGGAGGACAATGATGATAACATTAGAAGACTTAAAGAATAATTTAGAGCTTCAGGAACTAATAAAAAGCTCACAAAAACAACTTAATGTTTTAGGGTATACAGAACATTCTACAAGGCATATATCAATTGTTTCAAGTCGAGCAGGAAGAGTTTTAGAAACACTTGGCTATGATAAAGAGAGAATAGAACTTGCTAAAATTGCAGGATATATGCATGATATTGGAAATTGTGTAAACCGTACAGATCATGCACATTCAGGTGCAATACTTGCCTATGAGATATTAAAAGACATGGGAATGGATGTTGAAAAAAGAACAGAAATCATGATGGCAATTCGGAAACCATGATGAACAAACAGGAACAGCAGTAAGTGATATATCAGCTGCACTAATTTTGGCAGATAAGTCAGATGTCCATAGAGATAGAGTAGTAAATACAAATATTTCTACATTTGATAAACATGATAAAGTAAATTATGCAGTTACAGATTCAGAATTCATTATAAAAAAAGAAGAGAAAAAAGTGATTTTGAATTTAACTATTGATACAGAAATATCACCAGTATTAGATTATTTTGAGATTTTTATGGATAGAACAATGATGAGTAAATATGCTGCTAAATATTTGGGAATATGGTTTGAATTGG
>JAGATI010000029.1 GCA_017621295.1 Clostridia bacterium
AAAATATTAAAATCGGATGTTAGCATTGCTAAAAATTATTTAGATGAAAATGAAATTAAGAATCTTAATAACCTAGTTAACTTATTTTTGGATATAGCTGAAAATAATGCTGAGAGAAACATTACAATGTATATGGATGATTGGAAAAATGAAGTAGAAAATGCATTAAAAGTATTTCACTATGAAGTATTAGAAGATAAAGGAAAGATTTCGCATAAGCAGGCTGTAGAAAAAGCAGAGAGTGAGTATGAAAAATATAAGATTATTCAAGACAAGAATTATGTTTCTGATTTTGATAAATTATTAATAGAAACAAAAGAAATTGAAAATAAGTAAATTACACATTTGAGTATTTATTTTGTATATACTATACTTGGTGTAGTGAACGGATGTGGACATTGTCCTCAATTTGTCCACAGTAGAACAATATTCATAATAAGAATAATACTATAAATATTGATAATATAAATGTTACCTAGTCCTAGAAACATTGAAATATCAATAATATTATAAATATGAATAATACTGATAATATGGGAGTACAAAGTTCTTGTGGAAGTGGGAAGAAATATAAAAATTGCTGTGGAAGAAATCAGTAATATCAAGGGTTACAGAAATTGATAGGTAACGAAAAACAACAAAAAATCATTAAATTGTTGCCAAATTGTTGCCAAAACAAAATAAAAATCGTATAAACCTTGTAAATACTGCATTTTTACTTGGCGACAAACATGGCAACAAATTGAATAACTAATTATAATAGATAAGCTAGCATATATAAGTGTTGGCTTATTTTTTATCTACCGAAATTAAGGGGGAAGATAAATATTATGGTTAGTGTTAGAAAAAGAGGAAACGTATATCAATATCAATTTGATGGAGCTCCTATTGATGGAAAAAGAAAAAGAATTACAAAATCAGGTTTCAAAACTAAAAGTGAGGCTTTAAAAGCTGGAACAATAGCATATAACGAGTATATGCAAACAGGACATAATTTTGTTCCAAATAAAATGTCATATTCTGATTATTTAGATTATTGGCTGAAAGAACATTGTGAAATTAATTTAAAATATCACACAATACAAGCATACCAAAATATAATAAAAAATCATGTAAAGCCAAGAATTGGATTTTATTTATTATCACAAATTACAACATCAACATTGCAAGAATTTATAAATAGTATATATTTAGAAAAGGGATTCTCAAAAAATTTCTTGAAGAATATTTTGAAAGTATTAAAAACATCTTTTGGCTATGCAACTGATGTAGTTGGATTTGTAAAAGAAAATCCAGCATTAAAAGTTAGATTACCTAGATATGATATTCCAGAGTCAGATCCAGCACATATATTTACTAAAGAAGAAATAAACATGATATTAGAAAGATTTGAAAATAACCATGCTTTTTATTATGCAGCCTTAACTGCATACTATACAGGACTTCGTGTATCAGAAGTCTTTGGACTAACATGGAATGATATTGATTTGAAAAATAAAACTTTAACAGTAAATAAGAATATTGTCGAAAAAAATCAAAATGGCAGTACACATGGAAGACATTTAAGTGGTAATGCTAAAACAGTTTGGTATTTTGGAACTTGTAAAACAAAAAGCAGTTATCGAACTATTGATATTGGTGATACTTTAGTAAAAGCATTGAGAGATTTTAAAGAAGAACAAGAAAAGAATAAAATTGAATATGGCGATTCTTATATGAAACATTATGCGAAAGAAGTAACTAATCAATATACAAATAAACCAGAAACAAAAATTATAAATGCCTATGCAGAATTAGATGTTACTTTGCCAGAAGTAAATCTTGTTTTTGTTAAGAAAAACGGAGTGTTTGAAGGAACAGCAACAGCAAAATATCCATTTAAAGTTATACATTATGAATTAGGAATTAATTGTAGATTTCACGATTTCAGAGATACACATGCTACAAGATTAATTGAAGCAGGAGCAGATATAAAAGCAGTTTCAAAAAGACTAGGTCATAGCACAATAAGAACCACTTATGAAATATATGTAAGAGTTACAAATAAAATGAAAAATGATACAGTTGAAAGATTTGAGCAATACGCGGTTAATTTGTAACAAGTAATTAAATATTTAAGAGCTATTTCGAAAGAGATAGTTCTATTTTTTTGCTTAAAAGGAGAAGTTAATGGAGAGATTAGATTTAGTGAAATGTCGAGATAATAATGTTGTTTATTCAAGAACAACGGCTCAAAAGGCATTAGATAATGTGAAAATAAGAATAAAAGAGGTAAATCAAAGGAAAGATTTTATTTACAAGATTACAAAAGCAGTTGTATTTGGCTCTTTTATAAATTCTACTAAAGAAAAAGTTGGCGATTTAGATATTGCAATATATGTTGAATTAAAAAATAAAACAATTCCAGAGATTGAACAAAATCAAATAAGAGCTAGAGAAAAGTGTTATGGATTACCAACCATACTACAATTTATATATGGAAAAGAAGAAATATTTAGATTTATTAAGGATAGGAAAAAGGTATTAGAACTTCATGATGGAGTTATGGTTGATTATGAATCCAAAAAAAGAAAAGAGCCTAAAAGTTATATCTATTTTGATAAATACAAAATTATATATGAAAAGAGGTACGAAGATGGAAGATGATATTAGAGCAAATTATTTTGCTATTATTCCTGCATATATAAGATATAACAAAGAATTAAAATTTGGAGAAAGATTAATGTATGGAGAAATAACAGCATTAAGTAATAAAAGGGGATATTGTTATGCTAAAAATAAGTATTTTGCTGATTTATATGATGTTAGTCAAAGCACAATATCTAGGTGGATTTCTCATTTAGCAGATTTAAATAGTATAGATGTTCAAATAATAAGAAATGAAAGAAAAGAAATTATTGAAAGAAGAATTTATATTAAAGATACCCCCTATATGCAAAATTGCGTATACCCCTATACGCAAAAAAATCAATACCCTATACGCAAAAAGAGCAAAGATAATAATATAAATAATAATATGTTAGTTAGTTTATATAATTATATTATAAAAAAGGAAATGCAAATTCCAAATGAATTTGTAGGATATGAAGAAAAAATACTTGATGTTTTAGATAAACTTGAATTAATTTATCCACAAGAAATTGCGGAATCAATGAGAGATGATATTCAAGAAAAACTGAAAACAATATGTTATGCGTTAGCATTAGCAGTAAAAGAAAATGTATCACATTTATTGTATAAGTTTAATAGAGATAAATTATTTAGCTTATATGATGAATGTAAATTGAGAGAACAAGAATATAAAAACACAGACAATGAAATAATTAGTTTTACTAACTATTTTTATAAAAGCTTAAAAGGGCAATTATTAAAGAGCGAAGGCTCTTCTTTTTTTGAGCCTAAAACACAGAATATAGAAAATGAATCCTTTAATTCGGAAGAAGAAGAAGACGAGGAAGAAAGGTAGGAAATTATGACAAGAGTAGAATTTTTATTAGAGGTTAAGGAGAATCTAACAAATCAATTAAGTTGTATTTCAGATAGTTTTGTAACGAATACGCCCAACGAAAGATTTAGAGATGAGTGGGAAAGAGTACAAGAAAGATTAAAGGTTGTAAATGAGTTATTAAAAGATGAAAAACAAAAGAATTTACCTGAAAAAGTTGAAGATAAAATTGAATGTAGAGAATTTAATTTTATTGATGAAAATTTTGGTGAAGAAGCAAAAAATACACTTTTATTTAATAGTAATTCATTTGTAATTATAAGTGTTTTTGGTAGTGATATGTTTATAAAAAAGTATGAAGATATTTTAGATTTACTAAAGGAATTTATATCAAATAGAAATGAGTTAAATATTTTAAGATATGTTGTTGAAAAACAAGAAAGAGAAATTGGAGATTTGGAGGCAAAAAAATAATGAAAATAACTGATATTAATTTTAAAGAATTATTTAAAGACGTGGAAGAAAGTGCATGGTATGGTAAAGGAAATTCAAAAAGATATATAACTGATGGAAATAATTTATTATTTATAAAAGGTTATACATATGAACCATGCTATGAATCCTTTTCTACTGCACACGAAATAGTATTAAATGGAGAAACATTATTTGGGATAAATTCACAAAATGTTGAAGCATATCATAATGAAGAATATACTTTCGGGAAATTAAAAAGTGATGAAGATGCAATAAATTATATTAAAAATATTTTTGGTGAAAAAAAATATACATTTCGTACGATAATCCAACAGAAAATCAAGAACAAGAAGATGAAGAAGAATTTTAAAAAATAATTCATAATAGCTCATAACCGATAATAGCTCAAATACAAAAGAAATGGAGAAAAAACAAATGATAAGATTATTGAGTTTATTTACAGGAATTGGAGCATTTGAAAAGGCTTTAAAAATTTTAAATATACCTTATGAATTAGTAGGTTTTTCAGAGATAGACAAATTTGCAGTAAAAAGTTATTGTGCAATTCATAATGTAGATGAAAATAAGAATTTAGGTGATGTTAAAAATATAAAAACAGAGAATTTAAAAGAAGTAGATTTTATGACTTGGGGATTTCCTTGCCAGGACATAAGTATTGCTGGAAATTTAAAAGGGATTGAAGAAGGCAAAACAAGAAGTGGTTTATATTTTGAAGGATATAGAATCTTAAAAGACGTAATGCCAAAGGTTAGCATTATAGAAAATGTTAAAAACTTAACAAGTAAATGATTTAGAGAAAAGTTTGCTAAAATATTAAAAGATATTGAGGACGCAGGCTATAACAACTATTGGCGAGTATTAAATGCTAAAGATTATGGTGTACCACAAAATAGAGAGAGGGTATTTGTAGTATCAATTAGAAAAGATATTGACAAATGCTCTTTTAATTTTCCAGATAAGCAATTTCTAAAGATAAGATTGAAAGATTTACTAGAGGACAATGTAGACGAAAAATATTATCTCTCCGAGAAAGCGATAGGGAGATTAATTAAACATTCCAACAAAATAATTACTAAAAAAGAAAATCCAAATGTTAGTAGTTGTTTAGTCGCTGGTTATTTCAAAATGGGAGCAAGAGATGAACAATACATAAAAGATGATAAAGTACGAAGAATTGCTGGAGTATTTGATAGTGAAAATAAAAAACATCAAGCTGGAAGTATATATGATGAAAAGGGATTAGCTCCTACAATTACAAGTGCAAGTGGGGGACATATACAACCACATATATTTGTAAAAGAAGGCACAAAACAAGGTTATACAAAGGTAGCCCTCGGAGATTCCATAAATGTATCATATCCAAATAACATTAAAAAGCGTGGGAGAGTAGGAAAACAAGTATCACAAACTATTTTAGCAAGTAACAATAATATGGCTACTTTAGAGCAAGTAGATAAAATGATTTGCTTAAATAACGAGCAAGGAAAAACAAGTGTGCAAGACAGAGTTTATGATACAAAAGGAATAATGCCAACAGTTACAGCAGGACATTTTAATCCAAAGATTGCAGAAGATAAAAAAATAGCAATGTTTAATTCATACAATAATAGGAAAATTGATAATATTGCACCTACTCAAACTACTAAATGTGGAAATATATATTCTAGTGCAGCAGTTTTAGTAAGTGAAGATGGAGAATATTGTTTTAGAATTAGAAAACTAACACCAAAGGAATGTTGGAGATTAATGCGGATTTCAAGATGAAGATTTTGAAAAAGCTAAAAGTGTTGGAATATCTGATACTCAACTATACAGACAGGCTGGAAATTCAATAGTTGTAGATGTTTTAGCTCAAATATTTAAGAAACTTATTTTTGAAGATTGTACTTGCATTAAATTCTCATAATTTAAACAAAAAAGTAAATCGCCTAAAAATACTAAAGTATAAAGGAGTAAGCGGTTATGCAAAATCAAGAAAAAGAAACATATAAAGATTATCTAGTTAGGAAAGTAACAGAAGAAATTGGAAAAGTATTTGAGGCTAAAATGGATCAGGCAAAAAAAGAATTAAAAGAAATACAATATGAAGATGTTTTAAATAAAACAGAGGAAATACTAAAAAACTATAAAAAATTATCAGAGCATATTGTTTTAACTGATAAAGAAAAAGAAAACCTGAAAGATGAAACTGATGAATTTCATAATAAAGAATTAGAAAATATTATGACAGGATTATTTTCGGAAGATGAACTATATTTAGAAAGTTTATTAAAAAGTAAATATCAAACCAAACTATTTATAGATTTTATAAATAGAGTAATTGATAATTACTTAAATGGCGAAATAAAAGATAAAGTTGAAGCTAGAAAGCGAATTATACTAAAAGAATTATATATTAAAGGTCAAAAGCAGTCAGAATTTATTTATGACAATTATCAAGTGGAAAGAACATTTTATACAGATAAGGACAAATTGATTAAAGATTTAGCTCCTTATTTTTTTCGGCATAAAAGGGCTCAATATATAAAATAGCTCAAATTATTAAGAACGCTAAAGGCAGGATAATGATGCAGTTCGCATCATAAACACACATAGAAAAACAAGTTTTCTAGTTCTCTGCTTTTTGCAGAAAATTAAGAGGTTTTAAAGAGTATATACGAATGGAATTATGGAGGAAAAACAAATGAAAAGTAAAATGGGTATTAATTTTTGGAAAAAAGAGCTAATCAAGCAATTTGATTTGAATGATATAGGAAAAGATTTGTTAAATATATTAGAAAAAGTAAGCCCAGAGCGAACTTTAAACTATATTTTATATCAATTTGGCAGATTATATAGAGATGAAATTATAGATATGTATTGTGAAAAATATACAAGCGAAAAAATAAATATGATTTTAGAAGATTTAGAAGAAGAAAGTTTAAATGAATATGAAATTGAAAATTACGAGATTAAAGTTGAAGAATCAGAAGATGAAGAAGAAATCTAATAATAGCTCTTAATAAATACGGAGGAATGAAATTATGGCAAGAAAAAATAATAGGAAACGATTGAATAAAACAAAAGAGTTATACATGTTTGGCAGATTAGTTCAAAAGAGCAAAGCAGCCATATATTGCAAATTACATAAATGTTATTTAGAGCCAAAAGATATTACAGATGAAAAGTGTAAAATAAAACTGATGAAATAATTCAAAATAGAATTGATGAAATTTCATCAGTTTTTTCTATGGGTGAATTTGATATAATTAATATATCTTTTCTTAAAGAAATAAA
>JAGATI010000154.1 GCA_017621295.1 Clostridia bacterium
TGGTTAAAAATTACAGTTTTGGAAATAATAATATTACGAAAATATATATTAAATACTTAGCGAGGCTAATATATGCTTTAAAATAAGTTGTAACATGGTTTTGGATAAATATGTAGATTTTTAAAGAAATATGGTTTACTTTAAAAAAGTGTTATGCTATAATTTTCTTGTAATGGGAGACTTTACAATTTCCCTAATAATATTAAGAGGTGAAATGATGAACCAAATACTTTCTACAGGAGATAAAAACGAAAATTCAAATATAAATAATATAGTTAGAGTTTTTTGTGTAATTATTATAATTTTTGCAATATTTTTTATTATTCAAGGAATATATGCTTTAGTAAAAGATAAAGATAAAAAGGCTGTAACTACAGTTAACAAACCAGATGTGGTAATAAATTCAAAAGGTGGAAACGCTATAATTAATGTTAAGAGTAATAACAGTATAAGTAAGCTTGTATATTCTTGGAATAATGGAGAACTAATGGAGATAGATGCACAAAATAAAACAGAATTAGAGCAAGAAGTATTAGTACCAAATGAAGATTGTACACTTAATATTATGATTATAGGTTCAAATGGAGAATCATATAGATATGAAAAAAAATTTGAATATAATCCTAATGTAGATGTAGTAATGCCAGAAATAAAAATTAATGCAATTCCAGGAAAAATTACAATAGAAGCAAAAGATAATGTGCAAATGGCATATATAACATATAAATGGAATGATGAAGAAGAAATTAAAGTAGAAGTTTCTGGAGAAGACCTAAGTAAAATAGTACAAGATATAGAAGTAAAAAAAGGTACTAATACACTAAAAGTATCTGCAACAGATAAAGCAGGAAATACAGCCTATGAAGAAAATAACATATTAGGTGCCTCTAAACCTAAAGTAACTGTAGGAAAATCTGGGTCAAATCTAATAATAAAAGTAACAGATGATGATGAAGTTACTAAAGTAGAATATAATTTTAATGGAACAAATTATACAAAAGAAAATACAGGCGAAAATAAAAAAGAATTCGAATTTAAACAAGAGATGAAACAAGGAGAAAACGTTATAGTAATAAAAGCATATAACAAAAGTGGATTAGTAAAAGAATATGCTGGAAAAACGAATTTTCAGCCATAATTAAAGGGTAAGGAGAAAAGCATGAATATTGACTTTATACAAATTTTAAGATTGTTATTATATTTTATTATATATTCTTTCTTTGGATGGGTATTAGAGTCAATTTTTAAATCTATACTCCAAAGGAAACTTGTAAATAGTGGATTTTTATATGGCCCATTATGTCCAATATATGGATTTGGTGCAATTATAATATTACTATTTTTAAATACATATAAAAATAATATTTTTATATTATTTATTGCTGGATTTGTTGTACTTTCTGTTTGGGAATATATAGTTGGGGTAATATTAGAAAAAAAATTTAATACTAAATACTGGGACTATTCCGAAAACTTTTTAAATATAAAAGGAAGAGTATGTTTAATGAATTCTTGCTTTTGGGGGATTTTAGGGGTGCTATTTACAATTTATATACATCCTTTTATAGAAAAATATATTTTATTTTTAAATAAAGAAGCATTAATATATATTAATATTATATTAGGAATAGCAATAATTACAGATTGCGTTATTACAACTATAAAATTAAATACTCTAAATAGCACAATAGAAAAAATTAAGGATATAGGAGATACAATAAAAGACAAATTAAAAGAATTAAAAAATACAAAAGAAGATGCAATAGAAAAAATTAAAGATATAGAAACAATAATAGATGATTTAAAACTAAAACAAGAAATACTTAAATTAAAAATATACAAAAGAGTTAAAAGATTAAAAAAAGCATTTCCTACAATGAAATCTGAAAATATAACTAATTTTTTAAGTCAAAAATTTGATTTTAAAGCTCTAAAAGATAAGATAAAAGATAAGACGAACAAAGGAAACAAGGAGATTTAATAATGATTAAAGATATTTATATAATAGATGATGATGATAAATTAAAAGATATTACAACTAATATTTTTAAAGATATAAAAGAATATCGATTTAGAAAGATTATGACAAAACATATAGATATAGCTTTAAAAAATATACCATCATTAATAATTATAAATGAAGATAATATAAAAGAAAACATTATTAGTATTTGTAAAAAAATAAAGCAAAATGATGATAATATTATAACTCCAGTAATTGTAGTATCATCAAATAAAGAAAAAGGACATAGAATAGAAATATTACAAACATGTATTGAACATTATATTATTTTACCAATAGATGAAGAATATTTTTATTATACAATTGTAAATCTTTTAAATTTATTAGATGTTAATAGAAGAGTAAGTCCGTTAACTCGGACTTCCAGGAAATATACAAATTCAAGCAGAAATGAAAAAAAGACTTCTTAATAAAGAGAATTTTGCAATGATATACTTTGATTTAGATAATTTTAAAGCATATAATGATATATATGGATTTTTTAAAGGTGATGAAATTATAAAGTTTACAGCTAAGATTATACTTAAAAATGTTCATAATATGGAGCTTGAGTCTAGTTTTGTAGGACATATTGGAGGAGATGACTTTGTTGCAATTGTTTCTGGAATTGATTGTGAAGAAACATGTCAAAATATTATTGCAGAATTTGATAGAAATGTAGTAAATTATTATAATGAGAAAGACGTAATAAGGGGATATATAGAAGTAGAAAATAGAAAAGGAGTTATAGAACAATTTCCTATTGTATCTATATCAGTTGGAGTAGTAGAAGTTAATAAAAATAGATTTAATAATATATTAGAAATTGGTGAAGCTGGTGCACAAGTAAAGCATTTAGCAAAAACAATACCAGGAAGTACATATGTTATTGATAAAAGAAATCAAAAAAAATAAACTTAGAAGTTACTAAAAATTAAACAAGAAAATTGGTAACGAAGGTAAACATATCTTCGTTACCAATTTTTATTGATAAAAATAATCCATTATTCCATTATAAATTCCCCATGCTAATCTATTTTGATAATCATCTTCAAGTAATAATTTTTCTTCTTCTGGATTAGATAAAAATCCACATTCTACAATAGTTATAGGAATTTCTACATGTTTAACTATATATATATTATCTATTTTCATTGCAACTCTGTTATTTTCTTTTTGGATAGAGTCATTTAAATTTGCCTGTATATTTTTTGCAAGTTTCATACTTTGTTCGTTTCCATCTTTATAAAATGTTTGCCAGCCATAATACTGGCTTTGAGGTATTTTATTTAAATGAATGGATACAAATATGTCTGCCTCGTTTTCGTTTCCAATTTTTACTCTATTATGAATATCTGATATTTTTTTTTCTCTTAAAGTTTTACTATCTAAATCGTAAATGGCACTTTCATCTGAACGAGTTAGTATTACAGTTGCACCACTTTGCTGTAATAGATTTTGTAATTTTAGTGCAATTTTTAAATTAGTTTGGGCTTCTGTAGTTCCGAGAGGAACTTTGAGCCCCTTCATCTGGCACTCCATGACCTGCGTCTATTACAATTACTTTGTTTGTAACAGGTAAGCTAACAGTTTCTATTGTTTTGTTTAGATTAGCAGTTTGAAATACGAATGCGAAAAGTGCTACAAATATCATGGAAAAAATACATAAAATTCTTTTTTTACTAAGTATAATCATAAAGGTTCCTCCATATGTCTTTTAGTATAGTATATATATTGGATTGGATTTTAGAACTAAAATTTTAGGTTGGAGTTTACTTGCTTAAGTATAGTGCCGATAGTCCGGCTTTAGCTAGTCTTATATATTATAATAAAAAACAATTCTTTTAAAGAGCGTTTTAGTTTCAGCCAGATTCATATGTTAGAGACACACTATAAA
>JAGATI010000155.1 GCA_017621295.1 Clostridia bacterium
GCTGGATTTTTTTTATTTAATTTTGCCACCTAAAATTTAACTCATATTGTTAAAATTCATAGCCTAATTAATTTAAAAATATATAATATTGCATCAAAAAAAATTTATGATAAAATTATAATAAAGTTAAGATTAAATAAAAAGAAAAGGAAAATTTTTATCATGGATATATTAAAACAAATTATCATTAAATATGAATTAATAAAAAAAGATAATATACAAAATGAAATAAATATAAGTAACTATAAAGAAGAGGATATATGTAATATTGAATTTAATAATTGTATAGAAAATAATATACAATTATATAAAACAGAATTTAGTAAATGCATATTTAAAAATTGTAGGATTTTAAATTCTGAATTTACAAAAAATAGTTTTACAGACATCATATTTGAAAATTGTGATTTCTCTAATACAGATTTTAGTGAATCTTATTTAGTAAGAATAACATTTATAAATTGCAAATTGGTAGGTTCAAACTTATCGAACGCTAGTTTATATAATGTAGTAATAAAAGATAGCAATTTAAACTATAGTAATCTATGTATGTCTACAATCAAAAGGGCTATGTTTGATAATACTAATTTAGTAAGTAGTAGTATACAAGAAACAATATTAAAAGAAGTTAAATTTAAAGAATGTAATTTATCACTTGCAAATTTATTTAAAACAAATCTTAATGGAATAGATTTTACAACATCAAATATAGATGGAATAGTTACAGGAATTCAAGATTTAAAAGGAGCTATTGTGAATAACTATCAAGCTTTAGAGTTATCTAAATTGTTAGGAATTATTATTAAGTAATATATTAAGAATGTAAAATAATATATCGATTTTTTTATAAATATTAATCATTTTAACTTAAAAACATGACAAAATCACATTTTTAAAATCCCAAAACGTGATTTTGCCACGTTTTGGGACTGACACTAAAATAAGTTTATAATAAATATAAAAATATAAAAAAAATGTGAAATATCACTATTTCATAATATTAAGTAAAGTCACAAAATATGTTTATATTTTTAGTAATTCTCAATAAGTTATTTTACCATTTAATAAATCATCATTATCTATCCAATCATTAACTAATATTTCTTCATATTTTGATTTATCTATTCTCACATATACTTTTTCTATACCAGAATTAATAATTAGTTTTCTACACATTTGACAGGGCTTAGCACCTTCTTCATAGTTATTTGTATCTTTTCTAATTCCAACTAAATACATAGAACCACCAATCATATCTTTACGAGCAGCACTAAGCATAGCATTTTGCTCTGCATGAACACTTCTACAAGCATCATATCCGCCATGTCTTACATCAGGATAAAATTTCTTTTTTACACAATATCCTAAATCTAAACAATTTTTTCTATTTCTTGGTGCACCAGAGTAACCAGTAGATATAATTTCATCATTTTTTACTATAATACAACCATAGTTTTTTCTAAGACATGTTCCTCTTTCTAAAATAGTTTCTGCTATATCTAAATAATAATTTATTTTATCTATTCTATCCATATATAACCCCTTAAATGTTATTAATTAATTTGTAATATATTAACACAAAAAGGCATTTTGGTCAAATTTGAATAAAAACAACAGTACACAATATACTTACATGTAAATAAATAGTATTTATTCTATTAAATTTGTAGTAATAGCAGAAAGACCATATAGACCAGATCATGATTTTCAAGTATAAAGAAATAGTTGAATATACTGTATATATTTAATAAATTATAGAAAAATCCCCACCGACATAGTGTGGTGGGGAGAAGGTGTGTATTGCTGTCTAATCAACCTGAGGATTCATCAGCTCAATACTTCTTTTGTGCATTAATTCTGTCAAGAGCTTGTTTACCATCAAGTCTGTTTCTTCATCAGAACGTCCAAGCATTTTGGAAGCAGTTGTTATATTGCTACTCAAAATATTGAACATATTGTAGAATCCGTCTAGGCTTGCGTAAAAACTCTGCCTAATCCGACAGTTCTCACGACAAGAGCAAACAGAACATTTTGGCTGTTCTTTACATTTTGACAACATTTTCTTTTTCACTCCTTTACAATATAATATGTAAAATATTATACAACAATTTACATAAAAAAGCAATCCTTATACAATCAATACATTAAAATTTTAAACATGGACTTTAAATTCTAATTAAAATAATATTGAAAATACCTATTAAACCAAAAAATATCTTGTACTTTTAGCAATTTCCTTATATAATGTTAAAGACATAAAAGAGAAAGGAGAAATGAATATGTCTTTTATAGAAACAATAAAACATAGAGCAAAACAAGATATAAAAACAATTGTTCTTCCAGAAGGAAATAATATAAGAACAATAGAAGCGGCTAAAATAGCTTTAGAAGAAGGATATGCCAATATAATACTAATTGGTAAACAAGAAGAAATAACAAAAATGGCAAATGAACATAATTTTGATATTTCAAATGCACAAATTATAAATCCAGCAGATAGCGAAAATTATGAAGAATTTGTACAAGCTTTTTATGAACTTAGAAAGAACAAAGGAATGACTATAGAAAAAGCAAAAGAATTAATTAAAGATGAAACATATTTTGGAATGATGATGGTAAAACAAGGCTTAGCAGATGGATTAGTATCAGGTGCAGTTCATTCTACAGCAGATACTTTAAGGCCTGCACTTCAAATATTAAAAACAGCGCCAGGTACAAAACTTGTTTCAGCCTTTTTCTTAATGGTAGTTCCAAATTGTGAATATGGAGAAGATGGAGCATTTGTTTTTTCTGACTCAGGATTAAATGAATATCCAGATGCTGATAGCTTATCTGAAATTGCTATTGCATCTAGTAGAAGCTTCGAACAATTGGTTGGTAAACAATCAAAAGTAGCAATGCTTTCATATTCTACATATGGAAGTGCTCATTCTCCACTTACAGAAAAAGTAGTAGAAGCGACTAAAATATTAAAAGAAAAGATGCCAGACTTAATTTGTGATGGAGAATTACAATTAGATGCTGCAATAATTCCAGAAATAGCAGAAAGAAAAGCTCCTGGAAGTCCATTAGCTGGAAAAGCAAATACATTAATATTCCCAGACTTAGATGCTGGTAATATTGGATATAAATTAGTACAGCGTTTAGCAAAAGCAGAAGCTTATGGTCCTTTATGCCAAGGAATAGCAAAACCTGTAAATGATTTATCAAGAGGATGTTCAAGCCAAGATATTGCAGGTGTAATTGCCATAACAGCTGTGCAAGCACAAGAATAGTATTTGCAAAAAGTAATACATATTCTTTTAAAATTTAATAAAATGGGGTAGTTAATATGAAGATACTAGTATTAAACAGTGGAAGTTCATCTTTAAAATATCAACTAATAGATATGGAAAAAGAAGAAGTCCTAGCAAAAGGTAATTATGAAAGAATAGGACAATATAATTCCTTTTTAACACATAAGGTAAGAGGTGAAAAACATAATTTTGAAAAACCCGCTTCTAACCATGAGAAAGCAATAAAATTTGTTTTAGACAGGCTTTTGAGTAAACAATATGGTGTTATTAAATCTGTAGATGAAATAGATGGAGTTGGACATAGAATAGTTCATGGTGGCGAAAGATTTACAAAACCTGTAGTAATAACTGATGAAGTAATAGAAGGAATAAAAGACTGTATAGAACTTGCACCATTACATAATCCAGCAGCTATTTTAGGAATAGAAGCTTGTTTAAATGTAATGCCAGGAAAAACAAATGTAGCAGTATTTGATACATCATTTCATCAAACAATGCCTGAAGAGACATATATATATCCAATACCATATAAATATTATGAAAAATATAAAATACGTAAATATGGTTTCCATGGAGTATCACATGAATATGTAGCAAATAGAGTAGCAGAAATTGTAGGAAAACCTATAGAAGAATTAAAAATTATAAATTGCCATTTAGGTCAAGGTGCTAGTGTATGTGCAATAAAAAATGGTAAGTCTATAGACACAAGTATGGGATTTACACCACTTCGGTCGGAATTCCTATGGGAACAAGAAGCGGTGATATGGACCCATCTGTAGTTACATATATAGCTAAATTAAGAAATCACACTCCAGAAGAAATGGATGAAATATTAAATAAAAAATCTGGTGTTTATGGTATATCTGAAGTATCTGTAGATTTTAGAGATATAGAATCAGAATATGCTGAAGGAAATCATAAGGCTATTATGGCTTTAGAAAACTTTGCATATCAAGTAGCTCGGGTGTGTAGCCAAATACGCTGTGTCTATGGGTGGATTTGATATATTAACATTTACAGCAGGTGTTGGTGAAAAAGGACCAGAATCGAGAGAGAAAATTTGTTCTTATTTAAAATTTTTAGGTGTAGATATAGATTTAGAGAAAAATAAAATAAGAAATCAAGAAGTAAAGATATCAAGTGAAAATTCTAAGATAGAAGTTCATGTTGTTCCTACAAATGAAGAGCTTTTAATTGCGAGGAGAACTTTGGAGAAGATAAAAATATGTATCAGTATAGTATCAAGAAAGGAAGTATAAGTATGAAAATTTTAGTATTAAATTGTGGAAGTTCATCTTTAAAATATCAATTAATGGATATGAATGATGAATCTGTAATGGCAAAAGGATATTATGAAAGAATAGGTCAAGATAATTCTTTTTTAACACATAAAGTAAATGGAGAAAAATATGTTATTAATAAGGCAGTACCTACACATAATGAAGCAATAAGTATTGTTATAGAACAATTAACTAATAAAGATTATGGAGTAATTAATAGTTTAGATGAAATAGATGGAATAGGACATAGAATAGTACATGGTGGAGAGAAATTTAAAGAATCTGTTTTAGTTACAGATGAAGTAATAGAAGGAATTAGAGAATGTGCAGATTTAGCACCAGTACATAACCCAGGAGCATTAATGGGAATAGAAGCATGTAAAAAATTAATGCCTGGTAAAAAAATGGTTACTGTATTTGATACAGCATTCCATCAAACAATTAAAGAAGAAAGATATTTATATCCTATACCTTATAGATATTATGATAAATTTAAAGTTCGTAAATATGGTTTCCATGGAACAAGTCATTCTTATGTATCAAAAAGAGTAGCAGAAGTTATGGGAAAAAATGTAGAAGACTTAAAAACTATTGTTTGTCATATAGGTCAAGGTGCATCTTTATGTGCAGTACAAGGAGGGAAATCTGTAGATACTAGTATGGGATTAACACCACTTGGCGGAATTATGATGTGTGCTAGAAGCGGAGATTTAGACCCATCTATAGTTACATTCTTAATGAAAAAAGAAGGTTTATCATCAGATGAAATGGATAAAATATTAAACAAAGAATCAGGTGCTTTTGGAATATCAGGAATATCACCAGATATAAGAGATATAGAAGCTGAAGCAGAAAAAGGAAATAAAAAAGCTGAGCTTGCTTTAAAAGCATATGATTTGAATATAGCCCAATATATAGCAAAACATGCTGTTTCTATGGGTGGTGTAGATGTTATAGTATTTACAGCAGGTGTAGGTGAAAACCAAAAAAATAGAAGAATGGGTATATGTAACCATTTAAGTTTTATGGGATTAGAATTAGATGCTAAGAAAAATGAAGTAAGAAGTGAAGAAGCGGAAATATCTAGCCCAAATTCTACTATAAAAGCATATGTAATTCCTACAAATGAGGAATTGGTAATAGCAAGAGATACTTTAAATTTAGTAAAATAAATAGGTAAAAAAGAATGTAACAAAATTGTAATATAATTGTTACATTCTTTTTTACTTATTATGTTATAATACTATAGAGATGTTATTTATGCTAAGGAGGAAGATATGAAAAAGAAGAAAACAGAAGAAGAAATAGTAAATAACGAAGAAACAATAAATGAAAATATAGAAGAAAATGGTCAAATAGATGAAGAAACAGAAATGAATAACCAACAATCAGAAAGCATATTTTCTAAAAGAATAGAAATTCCGTTAGTAGGGTTAATTCTTACAGTATTAATTTTTATTATAATTATTATTTCACTCATTATTTTTAAAGATAAAATTTTTAGTTTTAACATAAATAAACAAAAAGATAATAATGTATATGAAAGTCAACTTTCTGGAGATAATTTATTAAATGAAGAAGAAAAAATTGGATTTGATATAGTTTCGAACTGGCTAGAAAATTACAAAAATACAAGTATAGAAATTACAAGTAAAATATTATAATATAATATTAATAGTATTA
>JAGATI010000156.1 GCA_017621295.1 Clostridia bacterium
AAATCTTGAATTGTCATTCTTTCACGAACAACTCTTTCAAGTCTTGTTAAACCAATTCTAAATTGATTTTGTAAAAGTTCTCCAACACAACGGATACGTCTATTTCCTAAATGGTCTATATCATCTACTTCTCCTAAGCCGTATTCTAAGTTTAATAAATAGCTTATAGATGCTATTATATCTTCGTTAGTAATATGTCTTGGTAATAATTCTTCCATTCTTTCTTTTAAAACTCTATGTAAATCTTTTTCTTCTGTAGTATCTAAGATAGATTTTAATACTTCGTAATTTACATATTCTTTAAAATGTAAGTCGCTTATATCCACATTTGTTACAACTTTGTGGATATTTACTGTTCCATTTCCTATAATTCTTACTTTTCTATCATTTACTTCTATATCTACTATATTTAGTCCAGTATTTTGTATTTCTTCTGCAGCATCTGCATTTATTGTACTTCCCTTTTCTACTAAAACTTCTCCTGTTTCAGGGTTTATAATGTCGCTTGCTGCAACTCTTCCTGTAATTCTTGATGCCAAACTTAGCTTTTTATTAAATTTGTATCTACCTACTTTTGCTAAATCGTATCTTCTCGCATCAAAGAATAATCCTGTAAATAAACTTCTTGCAGCTTCTACAGTTGGAAGTTCTCCTGGTCTTAATTTTTTATATATTTCGATTAAAGCTTCATCAGATGTTTTTACTGTGTCTTTTTGGATACTTGCAATTAGTTTTGGTTCTTCTCCAAATAGTTCTAAAATTTGTGCATCTGTTTCTACACCAATTGCTCTTAATAATGATGTAACAGGTATTTTTCTTGTTCTGTCTACTCTAACATAGAAAATATCATTACTATCTGTTTCATATTCAAGCCATGCACCACGAATTGGCATAACAGTTGATGTATATATTTTTTTACCTGTTTTATCGTAATCGCTTGCATAATAACAACCTGGTGAACGAACAAGCTGGCTAACTACAACTCTTTCTGCACCATTAATAACAAATGTTCCACTATCTGTCATTACAGGAAAATCACCTAAATAAATTTCTTGTTCTTTTATTTCTCCTGTCTCGCGGTTAATTAATCTAACCTTTACATGTAATCTAGTTGAATATGTTGCGTCTCTTTCTTTAGCTTCTTCTACTGTGTATTTTGTTTTTTCTTCCATATAGTAATCGAAAAATTCTAAGACTAAATTTCCTGTGTAATCTATGATTGGCGAAATATCTTTTAATACATCCCCTAAACCTTCTTCAATAAACCAATCATATGAATCTTTTTGAACTTTAATTAGATTTGGCATTTCAATTGCATCACCGATTTTTGCAAAAGTCTTTCTTGTGCATTTTTCGTATTTTACATCTTTTACCAAAATAAATCACCCCTAAAAAAAATTAAGCAGAACTTTAAAATATATAAAGATTTAAAATATGAGTCCTTCTTATATTTTGAAGTTTAGATACAAATAAATGAAGCCTACTGCTTATATGACTCCATTTTTCTTTCGTAATAACTTCAAATATAATTCCTCTCATTTTTAAATTTACATAACAAAAACATAATAACAATAAAAATATAAGCCAGCATTTTTTTATATGCTAACATCTTTTGTTATTATTTTATTTATTACTTAACCTGAAAATAATTTCTCATATTACTCCTTTAAATTTCGAATAATATACATATTTTATTATACATTAATTTAGTACAGCTTGTCAATAATTTTTTTCATTAATTTGAACTTTTTGAGACGAACATTGTTACCAGTCAGCCTTAATTTTAAAATTGGATATAAAATTAGTCCGTAGGCTGTTTTAATTATTTAAGACTGACTGGTAACGAACATTGGGGACGGGATTAAATGTTCACTTAACCTAAACATTTAATCCCGTCCCCATTCAATCTTCATCTACTATTTTCTATTTTTCTTTTTATCCCAAATTACCATTGTTATACAAGTAGCTATTACCAATCCAGATATAATATAAATAATTCTTGCTTGTCCTGTTTTTGGCATATTTACTTTAACTTTTATTTCTAAAGTAGCATTATCTTCGTTATCTTCTAATGTTGTTTCTTCATATTCTGGAACATTTTCTGTGTTTGCAATTTTTACTATATTTACTTTATTTCCACTATTTTCTTTTGATGCATTCCATTTAAGTGTTACTTCATATTCTATTGTTTCTCCTGGTTGTAACTCTTTTGTTTTTATTGTATATATTCCGTTTTCTTCTTTCCAGTTTTCACTACTCTTTTCTTTTACGAAGCTAAATCCTTCTGGAATGTGTTCTTCTATTATTGCTTTTCCTTCTACTTTTTCTGTGTTAGTTACTCTTACAATATAGCTTATTTCCAATTTTCTTTCATTTACATTTTCGCCTTCTAATTCTACTTTTACTTTATTTTTATCTTTCACTTCCACTAGCTCACCATCTAATGTTATTTTGCTTATTTCTTTTTCTACTTTCATATTAAATGGTGATTTTTTATAATAGTATTTTACTATTGTATCTTTTTCTACTAATTTTCCTTCTGCATTTTCTGGTAATTCTTCCTCTATTAATTCATAATATGGAATTTCTTTTGGATATGTTTTATATTCATAATCAACAAATCCTTCGCCTTTTTCACTATCTGCTATTTTTTCTTCTGTTTCTTTTTCTAAATATTGTACTATTACTTTTGCAGGTATTGGCTCATATTCTACTACAACATGTTTATCTGCTTGCATATTTTCGAAATATCCCTCTGGAATTATTATTGCACCTTCTTTAGTTAGTATATTATCAATGTAAATTTCTGTTACTTCTTCGCCATCTTGTATGCTTAAAGATTTAATTCTATATCCATAATCTGGTTTCATTTCGATTACTTTTATATTATCTTCTCCTCTTGTTACAACTTCATATGGTAATTCGTCTTCTCCTGTTATGCTTCCACCTTTTACCATTATTTTCTTTTCTGTTGGTTTATTTGGTTCGTTGTCTTCAGAAGTATTGTTGTTACCTTCGCTTCCTGTATTGTTATTCTGCTCATTATCTGTATTGTCTTTTTCTGGAGTGTTTCCATCTTCTTCATCTTTTTTAACAATTACATCAACTAATGGTTTCTTTTCTAATTCCTCATGTTCTTTTACGTCTGTTGTTATTTTATATTGTTTTTGATAATAGTAAATTATTGTTATTGTATCTTCTGTCATTTCGCCTTTGCTATTTTCTGGTTCTGGATCTGCTTTAGTATATGTATCTACATCTACTCTTGGCTCATCATATGAGTCTTTTACAAATCCGTCTGTTTCTTTATCTGGTAACAATTCTTCTTTTGTTACTACATCTAAATATTTCACAATTACTTTTGCTGGTATTTTTTCAAATTCTACTTCTATGTGTTTATCTGCTTGCATGTATTCGAAATATCCTACTGGTATTATTACTGTTTTTCTGTCTTCTTGTATAAAGTCTTCGATGTACATTTTTTCCTCTTCATTTTCACCGTTCTTTAATGTTACAGATTTAATTCTGTATCCATATTCTGGCTCAATTTTTATTTCTTTTGTACTATTTCTTCCTCTTAATACTTGTTCTAATGGATTTGTATTTTCTTTTGTTAGTTCTCCTGTAATGCTTCCGCCTTTTACTAAAACTGTTTCTTCTTTACCTGTTTCAGCATTTTTTACTTGTTCTTCGTGTTCTTTTACATCTGTTGTTATTTTATATTCTCTTTCATACCAGTATACTATTTCTATTACGTCATTTTCTTTGTATGTAACTGTAATTTGGTTTTCTTCTTGTTTTACATTTATTAAGTTTTCAATTACTTCTTCTGGCTCTATTGGTGATGTACTTACATATCCTTCTATTTCTTTTCTATAGGTTATTTCATCTTCTCCAACATAACCTTTAATATATTCATCTTCTATTCCATCTATTGGTTCTCCTACAAGGCTTGTTTTTATCTCTTCTTTTGTTTCTCCTGTTTCTTCATCTGTTACTTCTACTTTTTCTTTCTTTAACACTTTTTCTACATGTTTTACTGTAATTCCTGCTGGTATTTTTTCGTAATAGTATTTTACATATATTGTGTCTACTTCCATTAGTCCTTCTTTATTACTTGGAACTATTTTTCCTTCTTCATCTTCAGATGCTCTATAGTTTGTTATATTTATTCTTGATGATGTATAATCTTTTCCTACATATCCATCTTCTTCTGTTTCTAAATATAATGTAGTTGTTCCATCTGGGTTTCTTAATATATGTTGTACTACTACTTTTGTTACTCTTCTAAATTCTACTTCTATATGCTTATCTTCTTGCATATTTGTAAATTTATCTAATGTAACTGTTCCGTCATTTGCTAATTTTTTAGTGTAATCATAAGTTTGTCCATTAATTTTCATTCCTGTTATTACAAATCCTTCATCTGGTACTGCTTTTATTTCTTTTAAGCTATTTTTTCCTTTTAAAACTTCTTCATATGGTGCTTCATCTTCTCCAAAAATATTTCCACCTCTTACAGATTTAATAGTTCCATCTGTTTGTCTTTCATCATATGGTATTACATTTGTTGTTATTTTATATTGTGCTTGATAATAGTATGTTACTTCTTTATCTTCTCTTTCTATTGTTACATCTTTTTCTTCTGGTGCTTGTACTAGTACATATTTTTCAGAATTTTCTACTAAATTATATTTTGATGTGTCTACTTCTTTTGTATTTACAACTGTTCCTATTGCATCTTGTGTTATTTCATTTGGTGCTATTTTAATTTCTGTTCCTTGAATGTAATGGTGTACTATTACTCTTCCTATATCTGGTACGAATTGTACTACTATTTCAAAATCGTTTGTTACTTCTTTAAATTTAGGTAGTTCGTATGTTCCATCTTCATTTGGTGTGAATAGCACTTCTTGTGAAGAAATTAACTCATCTCCATTTTTTGCATTTATTGTTATTTTGTTTATTCTGTATCCTTTATCTGGTGTCATTTTTAACTCTTCTTTGCTATCTTTTCCATGTTGTACTGTTTCATATGGTTTTAAATCTTCTCCAGAAATTTGTCCACCTTTTTTAGTTTGTCCTTCTGGAATTTCTACTCTTGTTGTTATTACATGTTCTTTTATTTTGTAATAATATGTTACAACTGTATCTTTATTAAATGTTAAATTGTCTTCTAATGTTGTTTCATCTTTTACGTCACTAATTACTCTTGTACAGATGTAATTTGATATTAATTCATTGTAACTTTTATTAGAGTCTATATCATAATTTCCTTCTGTTACTATTTCATATGTTCCATCATCTTTTACTACAGCTTCTGCATTAAATGTATATTTTTCGTCTTCTGCTAGTTTTGTTTCTGTTCCATCTAGATAATGGTTCACTGTTAGAGTTATTTGGCTTGGTTCGTAGTAATATATTACTTCAACTATTTCTTCTTGGAATGTTCCTACTGCATTTTCTGGTAATACATATCCACCATCTTCATCTTTTTCAAGTGTTAAGCCACTTATTCCTTTTTGAGGTGATGTTATATACTCTTCACCTATTGTATCTTCTTTAGTTTCATCTTCCGCAACTTTTATTCTTGTTTTTGTTCCATCTGATGTTTTTAAATAGTGATGAACTATTATTCTACTCATTTTTTTATTTGCAATAGTTATAGTATTGTCACTTTCTTCAACCACTCTAAATTCAACAGTTTCATTATTAAGCTTATATCCTTCTGGTGCTTCTAATTCTGTAATTTCATAATTTCCTAATGGAACTTTTTGTTTTATTTGTCCATATTTATTTGTTTCTAATTCATTTGAGTAAAAGCCATCTGTATTTAATGAAAGTTCTATACTATTTATTGTAAATGTATCTGCATCTTTGCTATTACTTGAATTTTTATAATATCCTAAATGTAAATAATACATATTTCCTGCATCTAATACTTTAGTATAGTCTTTAGCCTCTTGTTCTCCAGAGATACGCAATATTCTTCCTGTGCTACTACTATATGATGGTGCATCTTGTGTAGTTGTTATTGTAGCATAACCATAATCAAAAAGATCACTTGATATTTCAGCATTTATTTTCAAATTATATTTTCCAGTAGTTTTAGTTAAATCTATTGGTATATATGAATTTGCTACTGTACTATTTTTTCCTTGATTATTTGATACAAGCTTTCCATCTTTCTCTTCAAAGTAGTAAGTTAGATATTTTGCTTCATACATATTTATACTGTTAATTTTCACTATATTTGTATCAGGTTTAAGATTATTATATCCAAAATGTAAATAGTATTTTTTTCCTCCTTCTAATAAAGTTGAATAATCGGCTGCAGATTTACTCGTAGTTATATAAACAAATCTTCCTTCGCTATTACTATATACTGGTGCCTCTGTGTTGTCTGTAATAGTAGCATATAAATATCCCATATCAGACATTACCGCCTCTGCATTAATTACTAAATAAAACTTACCAGTTTCATTAGTTAAATCTATTGGTATATATGAATTTGCTACTTTATCATACTGTCCTTGATTATTAGGTACATATTGTCCATCTACATCTTCAAAATAATATCTTGTTCCCTTTGCTTCATACAATTTCACACTACTTATACTTATACTTGAAGTTCCAACAGATCCCATATATCCTAAATGTAAATAATATATGTTTCCACCTTTTAATTCTGTATATGTATAATCTTTTGCAATTTGTGGACCTGATGCATATATAAAATCTTCTGAAGAATTATAACTAGGTGCATTTGTACTTTGATTAACAGTTCCAAAAAGCAAACCACTACTTGTTCCCTCTACATTTACCACTACTGCATACAATCCATCTTTATCTGATAAATCAATTTTTATATATGAATTTGCTTGTGATCCACTTACTCCTATATTATTCGGAATATACTTTCCATTACTTTCTTCAAAATAATAAGTTCCATTATTGGTTAACTCTCCTAAGACATTAGTTAATTCATTTTCTTTATCTACTGTTATATATTCAGCTCCATTTTGTGTTAGTGTTCCTTCTATATTAACCTCTTTTTCTTTATCTATTTCCGTGTATGAAGTCCCATTTGCATTTAAATTTCCAACTTCATCTGTCACTTCAGCTCTTTCATCTATTTGCTTAATTTTGAATTTAGCTCCCGATAACATTTTAGTATTATCACTTTCATCAACTTTATTTATAGTTAATATTTTTTCTGCTCTTTCGTATGTTACTATTATATGTTTGTCTTCTTTCATCTCTGTAAAATATCCAGAAGGAATTGTATAAGTTCCATCATCTTCTACTGTATAATTTATATTTTCTCCATTTATACTTATATTTGTTATTCCATAACCTTCAGAAGGCATCATAACAATTGGAGTTTCATTATTATTTCCTGGTTGTACACATTCAACAAACTTAATATTTCTTGATGAACAATATTTACTATCATATTCACCAGTTATAGTTCCTCCTGTTCTACTTCCTTCAGAATTCTTTGCTATTTCTGTTGTTATTTTATATTTAAGCTTTTCATTGGTTATACTTATAGGAATTATTGCTTCACTATATGCTGTTTCTATTTCTATGTTTTCATTGATGCCTAATTGTAAAGTTGGATAGTCATTTATAACATAAGTCCACTCTAATAGTTCTATATCATAATCAATATTCTCTATATTACTATTTAGTAAATCCACAAATTCTTTTGATTGCATATATGTTTTACTTTTTGATATAGCAGAACCATTTGAATAACTAGAACTTGTAGAATCACTTAAGTAATATACATTCTCATCATTTGAATATGCCGTAGCTGTCTTTGTCTTTCCTATTGTATAGAAATTATTCACATAATTGTCATTAGAAGAACTTACTAATGCATCAGCCCTACATTCTACTGTTCCTAAATTTTGTATTGCTCCCAGATTATAACAATTAATTATATCACTTCGACTAAGCGCACTTGCTATTCCCCCATATCTAGTAGCCCTATTATTTGTAACATACTTAATATCTCCAGCATTATACGAATTTACAATCTTTAATTCACTGCCATCCCCTATTAATCCTCCAATATAAGTACCAGTCCTTCCAGTTATTGATCCTGTGTTATAACACTTATTAATTGTACTTTTATAGGCATTTCCTACTATTCCTCCTATGTATGCGTTTACATCTGTTATAGTTTTTATTGATATATTACTATTACACTCAATAATCTCTCCTCCGTTTATTCCTCCTACTATTCCTCCTATAAGAACTATATTCACATTTACAAGGCTATTTACACTGATAGAACCACTGATAGAACAATTAATGATTTTTCCATCTTGCATATTTCCAACAATTCCACCTACGTTAAATTCTGACCCAGTCGTATTAATATTAATTCCAGTTAACCTTAAATTTTCCACAACTCCACAATATACATTAGCAAAAAAACCTGAATTACTGTTATCTGATTTCATATACAGATTTTTTATTTCATATCCATTTCCATTAAAAGTTCCTTTAAATACACGGCCAGCTCCTATTGGGCGAAAACCACTGCCATCTCTACTGGTTAACTCATCCTTAATTTCATACCATTTTCCATCTCCATTATAGTCATAAATTCTATTAGGATTTCTGTAAGAGCTAGCATCATTAAAATCTAATGTTCTCTTTAAGACCACTGTCTCATTTTCATAAGTATGACTAATTAAAGAGTCAGAAAATTCTATTAAATCCTCTATATAATTTATCTCATAAATAGGAATTCTAATTGTATTTGTTCTCTCAACTTCAGATGCTGGTAACATATATCCTTCTGGTGCTTGAACTTCTTCTAATTTATACACTCCACTTTCTAAATTAAGTTTTATTTTTCCTTCAAAGTCACTTGTTACTACTAACATTGTTTCACCATTTATAATTTCAGGTTTAGCAATAGGATATCCATCTTCATCATATACATCTTTAAATTTATTATCATTATATGAATCTTGTTTCTTCAAAGT
Organism: Clostridia bacterium; assembly: GCA_017621295.1. Next base: position 9,006 of record JAGATI010000156.1, read on the forward strand.
AAACTTAGCACCTGCAAGTGGCGTTCCATCTTCATTCGTTTTAGTTAACTCAAAATTATAATCATCTAGTTTTGCAAACCACACCACAATATGCTTATCCTCTTTCATCTCTGTAAATTGTGGTAATGTTATACTTCCATCATCTGCTATTGTGTAATCTACTATTTCTCCATTTACAGTAATTTTATTAACTTTCCATCCCTCATCTGGAGTTGCTTTTATTGGTAATGTGCTATCATGTTTATATGTTACTATTTCATATAGATCTTGTCCTTCTCCAGAAATTGTTCCTTTTCCTTGTTTTACTTCTGTTGTTATTTTAAATTGTTTTATTTCATTTTTTATTGTTATATCTTTCATTTCTTCAAATTCTGGGTTTATTTGTGTCTTGCATATTATTTGTAATATTGGCATATTATTTTCGTTATATCCAACTCCTACATATCTATCTTGCAAATCTTGTATAAATTCATAGAAATATGCTGGTGTGTAATCCTTTTCTATGTTTTCTATTATTCCAGATTTATTAAATTCTATTAATAATCCGCCATATTCTAGATTGTATTCTTTTCCATCTATATTTAGAGTTTCACTATCTCCTACTATACCTACTGCAATTACTCTTCCGTCTGATTGTTTTATAGCTTTTGAAAGTGTTATTTTTTCGCTATTTACTGAATATGCCCATTCATAGTTTCCATTTTCGTCTAAAGATATTACTGTTGCTCCTTTTACTTGTATATTTCCTTGTTTTTCCGTAGTTATACTTGTTTCTTCTTCAAACCAATATGTTTCTGTATAATTATTTTTTTCTACAACTCCTGCTTCATATCTTGTATAATATTGATTATATTCTTCGTCTTTTTCATTATAATATAATAAGGTATTTCCATCAAAATCAAATTCTGATACAAACTTTCCGCTAAATACTAATTTTTCTTGTTGATCTATAGTGTTTATTGTTATAACTTCTTCTTCGTTTTCTAAACCTATTTCACCTGATAATAAATATCCTCGACTTGTTTTTATTAATTTATTATTTAATCCAAAACTTGTAAAATATATATCTTTTCCAAATATATCTACTGATTTTGAAAATACTAAGTTACCATCTCTATCATATCTTTCTACCATAAATGCACCTATTACAATAATATCGCCATCTGGTGTAGTAATAGAATCATATATTGCACCTAGATTTTCACAATTTACGCACCATAAAATATTTTTTCCTGTTTTATCGTATTTTACAATACATCCTCCATAAATATTTTTTGTACTTCCATTTGAAAGTTCTACTGTACATTCATTATTTAATGTTCCTATTACATAATATCCATCTTCTACTTCTTGTACATCATTATAATAAGAATATTCTGCTGTTAATGTGTCTTCACTTATTACCCTAAATTCAGTTTTTTCTTCTTTACTTTCTCCTATTCCAAAATAGTGAATTCTATCTTCTTGTTTTTCTGGTAATATATAACCATCTGCTGCTTCTACTTCTTCTATATAGTATAATCCTGCTAGTAAGTCTGCTGTTATTTCTCCATTTTCGTCTGTTTTTATTATATGGTATGTTTTGTCATTTATTGTTTCTTCTTCTCCTATTATATTTCCATTTACGTCTTTTGCTTCTTCAACAGATTTTATACTTCCATCTTCATTATATGTTATTTTGTAGATTGCAAATTTTGTATTTGGTATTGCTTTACTTGTTTGTCCATCTATTTTTGTTATTTTAAAGACTGGATTGTTTTGTAGCGTAATTGTTACTTTATTTGATGTTATTTCAATATCTTTTCCATTATTAGTATTTAATATAAAGTTTTCTCCTTCTAATACATCAACTTTTAGGTTATCTCCATTTTTTGATACTCTAATTTTTAACACATCAGATTCTAGAATATATCCATCTGCTGGTATTGTTTCTTTTATTGTATATATTCCGTCTACTTCTGTCTTTCCTTCAATGTATTTATATAATCCTTGTAAAGATATTTTTCCATTTTCATCTGTTGTTAGTTTTTCTTCTAAGTCTTTACCTGTTATTGTGAATGTTACATTTGGTAATGTTTTTTCTTTATTATCTTTTTCAACTTTTATTATGTCTAAATCATATGTTGGTATTTTTTCGTTTGTTACATTTACATTTAATGTTACATTTGTTTTATTATCTATTATTGTTCCTATGTTAGGTTTTAAGTTGCCTTCTGCATCCTTTGTTATATATATTTCAAATGGTTCATTTATATAGTAACCTAGTGCAGATATTTCTGTAACTGTATATTTTTTTCCTATTTCTAATCTTGAAACTGCAATATTTCCATCTTTATCTGTTAAAACTGTTTCGTATATTTCATCTCCTACTACTTGATATTTAATTCCAGATAAATTTTCTTTAGATGTTTCATCTTTTTTATTTAAAACTAATTTATACCTTACCTCATCTTCTACATTTAAAGTTACTAAATTTGAAGATTGATTTACCAAATAGTTTTTGTATCCTGCTCCTGAATTTAATATTTCTACAGATAAATTACCATTTTCCTCACTTTGTGTTACTTTAAATTGTAGATTTCCTTTTGATAATGCATAATTTTCTGATGTTAATACTTCTTCTATTGTGTATGTTTTATCTAAATATAAATTATCAAGACTTATTTTTCCTTCTTCGTTTGTTGTTTTTCTATATGCTTCATATCCAGATTCTCCACTTACTTCTGATGTTATTAAATATGTTGCATCTTTTACTTTTGTATCTGTTCCAGTTCTAAATTTTATTAAGTTAATATCATATCTAACTCTATCTTGTACTTTTATATTAACAGTGTTACTTTTAACGTTATTTGTTTTATAGCCTGCTCCTTCTGTTATAACTTGTAGTTCTAGCACTTTTGTTTGTTCATTTTCTACTACTTTAAATTCTAGTGTTCCATTACTTATTTCGTAGTCATCTGTTGATTTTATTTCTGTTAATTTATATACTCTTCCAACATGTAGCTCACTTAATTGTATCTTTCCATTTGAGTTTGTTCTTTCTATGTAAGATTCATAGGTAGAATCGTTATTATTTCCTGATTCTAATAAATATACTGCATTTTGTACAGGTGTAGTAGTTCCAAGTATATTTTTTTCTATACTTAAATTATATTTTCTTGTAATTCTTATTCCTAATTTATTTGGCTCTGTATAGTCTGCAAGTTTTCCATCTTGTGTATCTAAGTTAAAATATACTGCATGCGCAGAATAAGATACTTTTTCATAGTCAATTTCTTCTGGTATTGCTATTATGTATTTAAAAGATATGTCATCTCCTTTATTTATAATAAAGTTTCCAAAGTCAATATAGTATGTTTTTATTTCTGACCAATTTGTTACTTTCGATTCTTCTATCCATCCATTTCCTGCATCTTCTAAGTTTCTGTTTGGATTTTCGTTTGTAGAATAATATATTTTTATATTATTTTTTAATTCGTTTAGTCTTTGTTCTGAAAAATTCTCAGAGTTATTTTTTGCTGTATCTAATACAATTTTTCCTGTTATATTTGTTGTAAATTGTGAGCCAAGATTTTCCCCTGTTATTACATATGTGTTTCCTTCAAATGGTATTTTCCCTAATATTTGGGCATCACTTATTGTACTTGAATAATTGTTAATTGCTTCCACATTTATTTGTGCTGTTCTTTGTTCTTTTTTTACTTCTGCAATTTTTGGTGCAACTGTTATTTCATCTTCTTGCTCATCATCATAATCTGTTGCTATTTGGTATGTTATTAATCCTGTTGGTGCTATAAATTGCATTTTGCATGTGCTTTTCCCTACGTATTCTTCTAAATTCCCGTTGCTATTTGCATCATAAATATCTTGTGTTTTTACTTCATAATTTTCATAATAATTATTTTCTGCATATAAAGTAATTTCTTTTGTTTGAGTTGCCATTCTTGAGTTTGGTGTTACATTACAATTTATGTCTATTGAATATGTAGCT
>JAGATI010000157.1 GCA_017621295.1 Clostridia bacterium
ACTAAAGCGCCTTAGAGAACGGAATTTTTTAATATATATATTATACCTTTAAAACCGGATTTCTGCCTCCAACTAATTCAAAAACTAATTAAACCATCTTATTATACTTACTTCTTTTTATTATAAAAAGCATATCCTCCACCAAGTACTATTAAAGCTAAAACAACTGGAATATATATATTTCCACCTGTTTTAGGTAGTTTACTAGGTTTCTCTTGTTTAACTTCTTCTTTATTTTCTACTTTATTTGTTTCATTAGTATTACCAGGAGCTTGAGTTTCATTATTATCAGGTGTGTCTGCTGGCGGAACAACCTGAGATGTAGTTTCTACAGCAGTAAAATCAAAAGATTTTTCAGCAATTACTACATCTGAATTATCTCTATCTATTAATTTTAAAGTTATTTTATAATCACCTGCGTCACTAAAAACCGCTCTTGTTTGTAAATTTACAGAAACATCTTTTCCCCCTATTTTATAACCTTGTGCATCTCCAAATCCACTTTGAATAATATCATGCTCAAGTCCGGTTGCTATCTATTGCTAATAGCTTTACAGTAGCATTTCCTGGAGTTACTGCTTCTGCTACTAATCTTGCGTGTTCATAATAACGTCCCATTGTAGAAAAATAAGAAAGCGTCATTTGTTTTTCTTCTTGTTTTATAATATCACCTACATTTTCTAATTTAAAAGAATAATCTACATATACTGGCTCTACTGTAACATTTTTAACAATTGGTACAGTAATATCATCAAAAGAAACACTTGCATCTGCATTTGCTAGCCCTTCTCCTGTAACCATAAATTCAGTTGGATTTGATGTAGTAATATTTGCTTTTGCCTTAAAAGTAATACTCATATTGTTTCTTGGACTTGTTCCTCCTGATGTATCATAAAAAGTCACTATTACTTTATCACCTGTATTATTTGCTGTTCCTCCTTCTGCTTCAACATATTCAAAAATATTATTATCATAAGAAATTTTGAATGTATATGCTCCTAAATCCTGTCCAAATGCAATTGTTAATTTCACTTCTTGTGATGGATTTATTGTTTGTTTATCAACTTGTACATTAATAGAATCTAAGCTTTGTGCATAACTATTGCCTGAAATAATAAGTAATGCCATTAATGTTAATATAGTAAAAATACTAATTATTTTTTTCATTTAAAAATCCTCCTTTTTTTGTTTTATATTTCTAGTATGATTAATTTTTAAATTTATTATGTATTAATTATTTTTACAATTTTTTCTTATTAATTTTTTAGTTGTAAAAACATAAAAAAACATAATAGAAATTATTTCCATTATGTTTTATAACTTTTTTATTTTTTTGCATACTTTAATTCACATTTACGAGTAATCTTAAGATTACTCGTTATAATGGTTTTGTATTATACATTTTTATCAGACTATACATATTATCCATTAACTGGTAACACACTAATTTACCTCTTTTTGCTTTTTATTGATTTTCTTTCCAATCAAAATATTAATTAACTATTATATTCTGTTATTATTTAATATTGTCTCATTATTTAATTTTCTTTACATAATAATACTTTAACATTAAATATTATTTATAAAATCCAACAAAACTTTAATATTAGATTCTTCGTAACTTGCTTTCCTAACCAATTTTACTTCAGCACAAACCCCATGTAAATCATCACTTTTAATTTTATCCAATTTATTTAATCTATTTTCACACAATTCTACATCAGACAAATTTCTTCTATACGTATTTACATCAAACCCAACAAACTCTAAATTATTATTATATCTTTGTTTTAATTTATCCGCTATTTGAATCCCCTCTGGATCTATATCTCCTGAATAGTATATTTTAAAATTCTGCTCTGCAAACATATCAAGTAAAATTAATCCAGAAAGTTTTACTTGTCCATATGTACAAACAAGTGGAAAATCTCTTTTTTTCACAATTTTCAGAAACCTCCATAAATACTGCTGGATTTTCCATAACAAGTACTTTATTATATTTATTATATTCACTTAAAAAGCTTATATTAGAAAGATTATATAAATTTAGATAGATTGGTTCATTATACTTAGCAAATCCCTTTATTCCTTCATGTTGTTCATATTGTATACACACCTCTCCATTTTCTATATATTCTTTTTCTTTTTTAAATCCTGTAATATTTTTACATAAAACCATATTAGAAACATCATCTATTAATAAATTATTATTATAATATATTTCCGAAAGTTCCTCTGCCTTTTTTGGAATTCCTATTTTATTTATATAACATAACAACATTATAAATAATCTTCCTGTTAATGTATTTTATCAAACTCATGAGGATTTCCTGTTATATTACTTGCAAATATTGGAATTCGCATTTTTTCTTTTGGCAAATTATTTATTCCATTACATGCATTTATTAAGGCTTTTTTAAGCTGAAGTCTATCTTTATTATACTGTTTTTTCAAATTATAATATATATCATCTTTATTTTTTATAATTTCTTCAATATACTTATATACTTTTGTTTCCACATTTTGACTTAATATTTCATCAAAAAAGTGGGCAATTTCTACTTCATACTCTATTTTACTTTCTTTTTTAGTTATTATTTCCTCATTAAAATATTCTATTAATATTTCTTTTAAACTAGCACCTGAAAATCTACTATTATCAATTATTTCCTGCAAGCTCTTTAAATTTATTGTAATACTTTTATTTTTTGAGTAGTCTTTTTTCATAAGTCCAGATAATTTCTCTTTTTCTTTAGTATCTGGATTATTTATAATTACATTTCCCTTTATTTCTCCAAATGTTATATATTTATTTTTTATACATTTTAATAATCTTTTATATGATGAATTTTCTTTAAAATACTCTGCCATTTGCTTTGCTTGTAAATTCATTTATATTACCAACTCTCTTTTCTTCCCATTCCAATGATATCTCATTACAGAGACTATTTTTTGATTAACATCACTTATTAATTCGCAAATTGATAAACTTGGTACTGTATCATATTCTCCCCAAAGGACTTGTGAATTTATTACATATTCTAAATCTAATTTAGTTAAAATTCTAAACATATCTCTAATATTATTATCATCAACACCTGCAAAAGCTTCATCTAAAGAGATTATTCTCAAACAATCCTTTTTAGCACTTTGATATCTTGCGCAAACTGATGCAAATAATGGAATATACATTGCCATTGCTTTTTCTCCACCACTTAATTTAAAAAACGCATTATTAGTCAATTCTTTTGATTGTTCATTTGCTTTTTTATGCATAAATTGGAATTCAAACCATTTTCTATAATCTAAATCTTCTTTTATAATATTATAAAATGAAACAATAGCTCCTTTTTCTTTAAATTCTTTTTCTGCTTTTGCAAATTTTGTTCTAAAATGTGTTGCAACTTTTTTTATATCTGATTGTTTTAGAAGTCCCGCTTCTGAATTTAATATATCAACTATTTCTTTTACATCCATTTCATTTTCATCTGTAGCAAGTTTTGGTCTCCAATTTATACTAAATGATAGTCCACTTGAAGTGTTTAGACTTTTCATTAATTTATTCATAGACTCTACCCATGATTTAGCAGAATATATTCTTTCTCTTATTTTTCTTCCAACTGCTCCTATTAAAATTTCTTCAAATAAATGTCTATCTTCATCATCTACTAAATTACTAGTTTCCTCTATTGTATCTTCTATGTATTTATTTAATAATTTTAAATTTACTTTTTTACCATTTAGAAAACATGTTATATCATTTCTAACTCTTGTTTGCTCAAGCTCTCTTATTTCAGTTTCTTGTTCTATAATTTCACCTGTAAATATTTGTCCAAAAGATAAATTATAATCTAATAAATTCTCATTATTATTTTGATATTTTTCTACTAATATTTCATAATAATTAGTTGTAGTTCTAGGGTCTTTATCAAAATATGAATATTCTGATAATATTTTTTGTACACTTTTATCTAATTCTTCATATTCTTCTATTACATATTTTAAATCTAATTCTTGTTTGTATATTTCTCTTGATATATTTGTTTGTTTTTGCAGACTAATTAATAAATTACTTATATTTATATTATTTTCTTTTTGTTTTTCTATTTCTGACTCTATTTTTGCTATATCTTTTATTAAAACTTCTTTTTCCTTAGGTAATTTTTCTAATTTTTCAATTGTTTCTTCCATCTGTTTTTCTAAATCTAGCATTTCTCCAGATAACATTTGTTTTATTGTTTCTACTTTTCCAATTAAAGCTTTTACTTTTACATTTATTTTCCCTTTTTCATATAAAACATTGTCCAAATCTTCTTTTAAATTTTCTAATGTTTCATTAATTACTATAATTTTTTCGTATTCATTAACTGCTTCATTATACTCTTTTTCCATTTCATAAATGTAATCTTTCAATTCTTTTGCAAGTTCCAAATTTTCTGTATATGCATCTAATGTTAAATTAAATTTTAATTTTTCTGTTTGAAGCTTTGTTTCTTCTTTTGCCTTTTTTAATTTTTCAAATTTTTCTGCTAATATATTTTCTAACTTTTGGACATTTAATTTTATTGTTTCTAGTTTAAGAATGTTTGCTTTTAGTATGCTATAAGCATTTTCTATTTTTTCTTTAGTTGGAAAATTTTTATATTTATCATTAACAATTTACATCGTTATTGTATTTTTAAAATTTACATAAAGTTTCGAATATTTTAACAATAAAATTTTATAGCATCCTCTCCATATTTTTCTTTCCATTTTGAAAATATTTTAAAATAATATAATGCCACAATTTCTAGTAAGCTATTTAATTCTCTTTGAGGAATACGACTATTATTGTTAGCCAAAATACATCCTCCAGCTTTTGTAAGCCAAATTTTTGTAGAATTTGAAATCGGTTTCCCTTTTGATATATGTACATGAATTGGCTCATTAATTTCATTTGACCAAAAATATATTTTATATCCGCATTACTTCTAAAATACTAGGCAAATCTAAGTCCTCCTTGTCTTGCATATTTAAAGAATAAATGTGCGCCTTTTTCTACAATTTCCCTAAACTCTTGTATTTCTTCATCAGAAAAATGTCCATCTTTTTCTACTATTTTATAGCTTGGAAGCTCAAAAACAATTGTATCAAATCCATACTCCATTGGTCTTTCAAAAGTAATATGAATATATTCTTCTCCATTTTCTTTTTTTCTTATATCTGAAAAAACAACCAATGTTTCATCAGGATATTTTGCAAATTCATAAACCATAACTTTAATTCTCCTATTCATTCATTTAACATATCATAAATAGTATATCATATTTTATCCAATTTATCTACCTAAAACAAAAAATCCTTTGGATATTTACCTATAATTTTAAAACAAATAGGCATAATTGTATATTCTTTCATTTCTTTATTATATATAATCATGTCAAACTCTTTCATATATTTTTGGACTTCTTCTAATAATTTACTTTCTTCTATTTCTCTAAATTCTTTACTAAACCCGGGAGTTTGACACTTTTCAAATAAAAAAAACTTTAAAAGCATTATGAATGCTTATTTTTTTGTCAATTTTTCCATTTCCTCTTGCGTAATTTGTCGTGATGTGGTATAGTATAGAAAAACTTGAAAGGCTTTATACAAATGAGATTAAAAGTAAACAAATCAAAAAATTCAATAAATTATTATGTCATTGTTGATATCAAGACAAAAAGTGGTAAACGCTCAACAAAAGTTTATAAGAGACTTGGAAATGAGCAAGAAATTTTAAAAATATCAAATGGCATTCCCCCACTTGAATGGTCAAAAAAGCAAGTTGAAGAATTGAATAAGCAACAAAAAGAAAAGACTTTAAAAATAATTGCGGAATTTTCAGAATCAAATATTATTGAAAAAGACAAACAAGTTCTTTTTAATTGTGGGTATTTATTTTTGCAAGATATTTATTATTCTTTAGGGCTTAATAAAATTTGTAAACAAATTTCAGAAAATTATAGAATTAAATATGATTTAAATTCGATTTTATCAAATTTAATTTACACAAGAATAATAGAGCCATCTTCAAAATTATCATCATTTGAAGCATCAAAAAAATTAATTGAACAACCAAATTATGATTTACAGAATATTTATAGGGCATTGGAAATAATCTCCAGACAAACCGAATTTATAGAAGCAGAAGTTTATAAAAATAGTTTAAATGTTGTAAATAGAAATACAAAGATTTTGTATTATGATTGTACAAATTATTTTTTTGAAATTGAACAAGAAGAAGGACTTAAACAGTATGGAATTTCTAAAGAAAACAGACCAAATCCAATAGTACAAATGGGCTTATTTATGGATGGTGATGGCTTCCCATTGGCATTCAATATTAATAGTGGGAATACAAATGAACAAATAACATTGAAGCCATTAGAGAAACAAATTATAAAAGATTTTGAACTTTCAAAGTTTGTGGTATGTACAGATGCAGGTTTAGCTTCAAATGCAAATAGAATGTACAACAACATTCAAAATCGTTCTTTTATAGTAACACAATCATTAAAGAAAATTAAAGGACATATAAAGGAATGGGCTTTATCAAATGATGGTTGGCATACATTAAAATCAAAGAAAGAAATAAATTTGGAAAATATAGATAAATCAAGTGACAATGAAGAAATTTATTATAAAGAAAGATGGATAAAAGAAAACGGATTGGAACAAAGATTGATTGTCTCATATTCCCCAAAATATGCATCATATCAAAGAAGCATAAGAAACAAACAAATTGAAAGAGCCAAGAATTTAATCAGTAATCCAAGTAAGATGTCTAAAAACAGACAGGATGATCCAAAGCGTTTTATAAAATCATCATCAATTACAGAAGATGGAGAAATTGCAAATAAAAAGTTATTTGCATTAAATAAAGCAATAATTGAAAAAGAAGAAGTTTATGATGGATATTATGCAGTATGTACAACATTAGAAGATAATATTGAGGATATTATAAAAATAAATAAAAGAAGATGGGAAATTGAGGAATCTTTTAGAATATTAAAAACAGATTTTAAAGCAAGACCAGTTTATTTGAAAAGAGACGATAGAATTAAAGCACACTTCACAACATGTTTCTTATCATTGCTTATCTATCGAATATTAGAACATAAGTTGAATGACAAATATACAAGTAAAGAAATAATAAATACTCTTAGAGAGATGAATATGTTAGAAATTCAAGGAGATGGCTATATACCAGCATATAAAAGGACTTCACTAACTGATAAATTACATGATACATTTGGATTTAGAACAGACACTGAAATAGTAACAATTAAAAATATTAAAAAAATTTTACAAAAAACAAAAAAGTAAAAAAATCACGCATTTTTTGTTTGATACATTAAAGCCCGTAACATAGTATTTAACTATGTTACAGGCTTTCTGCTCTTTCAAAAGTGTCAAACTTGAGATTATAC
>JAGATI010000158.1 GCA_017621295.1 Clostridia bacterium
AAAAATAAAAATATAAATATAAATATTAAAGTGCTTATTGGTAACTATACCTCTGATAAGCACTTTAATATATTAGGTTAGCTAAAAATATTCATATTAATATTGTCACTCTTTAATAAAAAACAATGGATGAATTGTAACAACTATTTAAGTATACTAATTGCTAGTCCATCTCCAACCTCTAATATCTTTGTATCAAGCATAGGATTTTCTGCTACCTCTTTTATATATTCTCTTAAATTTCTTACAGCTGTTCTTTGTTTATGTTTATTATAGTCACTCATTACATATCCTTTATATAATACATTGTCAGCTATAATAATACCATTTTTATTAAGCATTCTCATAGCTTCACTTAAAAAGAATGGATATTTTCCTTTAGCTGCATCTATAAATACTACATCATATTTTTCATCTAGTGTAGGTAATATTTCTACTGCATCACCTTCATATAAATTTATTTTTTCTTCTACTTCTGCTTTTTTTATATTTTCTTTTGCTTTTTCTATTCTTTCTATATCTCTTTCTATTGTATCTATTTTTCCATCTTTACTTAAATATTCAGAAAAACATATAGCCGAGTATCCTACTGCTGTTCCTATCTCTAGTATTCTAACAGGCTTTTTCTCTATAAGTACCTTACTAATCACTTCTAATGTATCATCCATAATTATTGGTACATGCTCTTCTAATGCTTCTTTTTTTATTCTCTTTAATTCGTCTTTATTCATTATTACATTCCTTTCGAAATATAAATTAATAATATTAAATCTATACATATTTATGTAATAAAAGTATCAATAAATAATTATAAATTTGTATATTTTAATATTCATAATATTTGTGATTTAAATTTCCATGTCATCCATAATTTCAGCTTTTTCTTGTTCATCTTTAGTAATTATTTGTCCTGTAAAGTATTCTATCATTTTTGCTGAATCAAATCCAAGTTGCTCTTTTATCTGTACTCTACATACTCTATAGATTTCATCTGCTGAGTATCCTTGTGTAGATAATTTTATTATTCTGCTTTCCCATTTAGCCTTTAATGCTCTTTTCCTATCCGATTCTTGTTGTAATCTTTGCTTTGCAGCATTTTCGTTACACAAATTCTTCCTCAAATATGTTCTTTGTCTTTCAACTTTCCAATCTTCTCTTGGCATAAATTATACCCCTCTTCTTGCTTCTCTTTCTCTTGTTTTTGTGTCTAAAGTTTTCTTCCTTAATCTAACATTTTTAGGAGTAATCTCTACAAGTTCATCTTCTGCTATAAATTCAATAGCTTTTTCTAATGACATTTGAAGTGGTGGCACTAAACGAAGTGCATCATCTGAACCTGAAGCTCTTGTATTTGTTAAATGTTTTTCCTTACATACATTTATTGCAATATCTTCATTTCTTGAATTAATACCAACTATCATTCCTTCATAAACTTCTACACCTGCACCTATCATTAATTCTCCTCTTTCTTGTGCATTATATAATCCATAAGTAACTGATGTTCCTGCTTCAAAAGCAACTAGTACTCCTCTTGTTCTTGATGATATTTCACCTTTATATGGTTCATAACATTCAAAAATGCTATTCATTGTTCCACTACCTTTTGTGTCTGTTAAGAATTCTGTTCTATATCCTATTAATCCTCTTGCTGGAATTTTGAATTCTACTTTTGTATGTCCTACTTCTGCTGGTTCCATGTTAACCATTTCTGCTTTACGTCTTCCTAATTTTTCTATAACAGTTCCAATTGCTTCATCTGGTACATTAACAACTAATCTTTCCATTGGTTCACATTTTACACCATCAATTTCTTTAAATATAACTTTTGGTCTAGATACTAATAATTCAAAGCCTTCTCTTCTCATTGTTTCGATTAATACAGATAAATGTAATTCTCCACGTCCACATACTTCAAAACTATCTGCTGAATCTGTTTCTTTAACTCTTAAGCTTACATTTCTTTCTAATTCTTTCATTAATCTATCACGAATATGTCTTGATGTAACAAATTCTCCTTCTTTTCCAGCAAGTGGTCCATTATTAACACTAAATGTCATAGATACTGTTGGTTCATCTATATCTACAAAAGGAATTTTTTCTGGGTTATTTATATCACAAATTGTATCACCAATATTTATATCTGCAATACCAGATAATGCAACAATATCTCCAGCTTTGGCTTCCTCAACTTCTGTTCTTTTTAATCCCATATATGTAAATAATTTTGCAACTTTTCCTTGTACATTTTTATCTTGTTTACAAATTGCAATAGCCATTCCTGCTTTTATAGTTCCTCTTTCAACTCTACCAACTGCTATTCTTCCTAAATATTCATCATAATCTATATTAGATACAAGCATTTGCATATCTCCATCCATATCACATGCTGGAGGGTCAATTTGCTCAATAATTGTATCAAATATACAATGAACATTATCTGTTTCATCTTCTAAATGCATTTTTGCAATACCATTTTTAGCTGATGCATATATAACTGGGAAATCTAATTGTTCATCATTTGCATCTAACTCTATAAATAATTCTAATACTTGGTCTACAACTTTTAACGGATTTGCTCCTGGTCTATCTATTTTATTTATAACTACTATTGGTTTTAAATTTAATGCTAAAGATTTTTTTAGAACCTCTCTTGTTTGTGGCATTGGTCCTTCAAAAGCATCTACTAGTAATAAAACACCATCAACAGTTTTAAGTACACGTTCAACTTCCCCACCAAAATCAGCATGTCCTGGTGTATCTACTATATTAATCTTTACATCATTATAAATAACTGATGTATTTTTAGAAAGAATTGTGATTCCTCTTTCTTTTTCAATATCTCCTGAATCCATTACTCTTTCTGCTACTTGTTCATTTTCTCTAAATATATGGCTTTGTCTTAACAAAGCATCTACTAATGTAGTTTTACCATGGTCAACATGGGCAATAATTGCTATATTTCTTATATTCTTATTATTCATTTTAAAATACATTCCTTTCTTCGCTTTAAAAATACATCTTAAGAATAAAAATTTTGATATTTTTCCTATTCTTACTTTGATTTAAAATAACTATACAGATTCTTTATATTCATTACTAGTTCCTTCTAGTTCTCTTATTGATAATTCTATTTTTCTAGTTTCTTTATCAAGCTCTATTATTTTAGCATTAACCTTATCACCAATTTTTAACTCATCATCTGGTCTTGCTATTTTTTTCTCACATATTTGTGAAATATGTACTAATCCTTCAATTCCCTTTTCTAATTGAACAAATGCTCCAAATGGCATTATTTTTATTACTTTTACACAAACAATGTCACCAATATGATATTTTTCATCTATTTTGTTCCAAGGATTTGGGCCTTTTTTCTCGTATATTAGCATAAGTCTTCTATTTTCTTTATCTGCCTGTTTTATTCTTACTTCTATTTGCTGATTTACTTTTAAAATATCTTCTGGCTTTTGGTTTCTTCCCCATGCCATTTCTGAAATATGTAAAAGTCCTTGAACTCCAGAAATATCAACAAATGCTCCATAAGTACTTATGCTTGTAACAGTTCCTTTATATAATTTTCCTTCTTCTACATTATCCCAGAATTCTTTTAATTTAGCTTCTTTTTCTTCTTCTATTACATCTTTAATTGAGCCAATTATTTTTCTATTTTTTTCATTATATTCAATCACTCTAAATCTTACTTCTTTATTTAAATAATCAGAAATAACTTCAGATCTTGTAATTCCAGATAATGATAATG
>JAGATI010000159.1 GCA_017621295.1 Clostridia bacterium
AAATTATTATGAAAAAAATATTATTTAAAGGCTGTGGAACAGCTATTGCAACACCTTTCACAGAAAATAGTGTAAACTTTGAAGAATTAAAAAAACTAATCGAATTTCAAATTTCGCAAGGAACAGATGCAATCATAGTTTGTGGTACAACTGGAGAATCATCTACAATGACATTAGAAGAAAAAAAACAAACTATAAAATTTGCCGTAGATACTGTTTGTAAAAGAATTCCTGTAATTGCTGGAACTGGTGGTAATTGTACAAACTCTGTAATCGAACTATCTAAATATGCAGAAAGCATTGGAGTAGATGGTTTATTAATAGTTACCCCATATTACAATAAAACAACTAGTGCACGGATTAATAAAACATTATGAAACAATTGCAAATTCAACTACATTACCTATAATTTTATACAATGTACCTAGTAGAACTGGTGTAAATATATCACCTGAAACTTGTCTTGCTCTATCTAAAATAAGCAATATAGTAGCCATAAAAGAAGCAAGTGGTAATATATCTCAAGTTGCAGAAATTGCTAATTTATGTAAAAACGATTTACATATTTATTCTGGTAATGATGACCAAATTCTACCTGTACTTTCTTTAGGAGGTCTTGGAGTTATATCTGTACTTTCTAATATAGCACCTAAACAAACACATTTAATTACTCAAAATTTTTTCGATGGCAACATTCGGAGCTTCAATTTCTATGCAATTAGAAGCAATTAACTTAATAAAAGCTTTATTTAGTGAAGTAAACCCTATTCCTGTTAAATCTGCTCTAAACTTAATGGGATATAATTTTGGTAGTCCTAGATTGCCATTAATAGACTTAAGTAATAAAAACCTTGAGAAATTAAAAACTGAAATGACTAACTATGGAATATTGTAAAGACTCTTAAATAGTGTTATAATAAAAATATATTAGTTAAAGAGAGAGGTTATTATGAAAACTTTATTAACAAAAGATATTGATGAATTTAATATGATTATATATGATTTAGCCAATCATCCAACTGTTCAAAAAATGAAACTTTTCAGACAGCATTATGATACTAACTGTTTTGAACACTGCCATGATGTAGCACTTTATAGTTATTTAATTTGTAAAAAATTCAAACTAGATTATAAATCTGCTGCTCGTGCTCGGTATGCTTCACGATTTATTTTTATACGATTGGAGAGTAAAAAGACCAGATGGAAAAGGATTTCATGGTTTTAGACATCCACGTATTGCATTAAATAATTCTTTAAAAATATTCTGTTTAAGTGAAAAAGAACAAGATATTATATTGAAGCATATGTGGCCAATTACTATAATTCCACCTAAATATGTAGAAGGCTATGTAATATCTTCTGTTGATAAATACTGTGCAATTAAAGAATCCTATAACCACTATCTCGAATACTTTAGTAAAAAGAAATCATTTAGATATGCATATATATTTTTATGTTTGCTATTTTTTAGAATTATTTAAAAATTTTGTTAATACATATTTTGTTATAATTTATGACTACTTTTTTATATTAATAAAATTAGATTAATAGAGTTCATATATCAGAACTTTAAAACTAGATTATAGAAACTCTTATTAATTTAATGATAAAATAAGTTTAAGTCTTAATTATAAATATTGATTTATTATAGTTCTTAGTTATATTATATTTTCTACTTCTTACCTGTAAATATTTTATTAACTAAGAACCTTTATTATTATTTATGGAGGAAATAAAATGATAAATGTACTTATTAATGGATGTAATGGAAAAATGGGACAAGAGGTTGCAAAATTAGTAGATATTCATGAAGA
>JAGATI010000160.1 GCA_017621295.1 Clostridia bacterium
AATAAAAGAAATATCTAAAATAAAATTAATGAAAGATAATCAAGATGGAACAAAACAATATGCTATTTTTACAAATCAAGACATAGATTTAAGAAAAGTTTTATTTGATATATTACCAAAAGAGAATATTACAATATTTGAACTAAGAAAATCAGAAGCTACATTAGAAGAAGCTTTTATGAAATTAATTAATAAAGATGAGATAGGGGGAAATGAAAATGTGGGCAATAATTAAAAAAGAAGTAAAAAGTTACTTTTTATCTCCAATAGCATATATTTTTATAGGTTTATTTTTATTTATGAGCAGTATCTTTTTCTATTTAGATGTTTATGTTAGTGGAATTGTAAATTTTGAATATATGTTTTATTCTCTTTCTACAGTTTTAACATTTGTAATTCCAATATTAACTATGAGAATGTTTGCAGAAGAAAGAAAAAATGGTACAGAGCAAATTTTATATACTTCACCTAGAAGTATAACATCTATTGTTTTGGGAAAATTTATTTCTGCTGTTATAGTAATGATAATTTGCGAGATATGTTCACTACTTTATTTAGGAATTTTAATGTATTTTGGAACACCACATATAGCATCAGCATTAATAACTCTTTTTGGTTTTTTACTTTTATCAATGGCATATATTGCTTTTGGTATGTTTGCATCAAGTATAACAGAAAATCAAATTATAGCAGGGGTTATTACTATGGCAGGATTTTTAATAATTTGGTTCATGCCAGGGTTTTATAATAAACTATCACAGTTTTCACTTATAAATGTGTTTTCAAATACATTTCCTCAAGGTATGATGACTTATCAAGCAATAACACTATTTACTTCATTTACAATGTTATTTATTATGTTAACAATAACAGCTATTGCTAGAAGAAAAAGTGTTAAATGAGGAGGAATGAGGAGTGAAAAAAATAATAAATGTAATAAAACAAAAATGGTTAAAAGATACTTTTATGACCACAATTCTTATATTGATTATGATAGCTATTTTTATAATATTAAATTTGTATGTAAATTCATTAAATATAAATCCAATAGATTTTACAAAGGAAAAATTATATACATTATCTGATGAATCTATAAATTTAATAAAGGATATTGATAAAGATGTACATATTTATTTCTTTGGCTACCAAGAAGATAACAATACAGTATTGCTTGCAAAACAATATGGAGTAGCAAATAGTAAAATAACTGCAGAGGCAATAAATATAGATGAAAGACCAGATTTGGCCAAAAAGTATGGAGTTGAAGATAATACGTCATTTGGTATTATCGTTGAAGGGCAAGATAGATATAAAGTACTAACTCGGAAATGATTTCTATACTTATGATCCAACAACATATGAAACAATAGATATTTCAGAACAAAAATTAACAAATGCAATTATTGATACGACAATAGCAAAAAAGCCACACATATATTTTTTAACAGGACATAATGAATATTTAACAAGTAATTATTTAATGACTTTGGGCGTTTTTATACAAAACGAGGTAAATGACATCTCAGATTTAGATTTATTAACGACAGATTTTCCAGAAGATTGTGATGCTTTAGTAATACCAAATCCTACTAAGGATTTTTCAGAAGTAGAAACAGACAAGATTTTAGACTATATAAATAAAGGAGGGAAGATATTATGGTTTGGTGAAGCTACAATAGAAGACATAGATATGCCTAATATAAGTAAAATATTAAATGAGTTTGGATTTAATTTTTCAAAAGGAATAATTATAGAAGAAGACTCTAGTAAAATGATACTTCAAAGTCCAGAATTAATATTAACGAATATTTCATATCATAATATAACAAACAATATTACTAATGTAGCAGTAGCAAGTTCTGGAAAGTTGAATATAGAAAATGATGAAAAATTACAAGAACTAAATGTTTCTGTAAATACCTTATTAAAAACAAGTGAAAAATCTTTTTACAGAGAGAATTTTGCAATCTCTACAACCTCTAAGACAGAATCTGATGAAACAGGGGTATTTACAGTCGGAGCAGAGTTTGTAAAGAAAATAGATGATAATACACAAGCAAAATTGATAGCATTTTCAAATTGTAGTTTTGTTACTGATATGTCTATTACTAGTGGAAGTTCTAAGGCAAAATTAGTTAATTTATATAATAATAAAGATTTAGTTTTAAATTCTATTGCATATCTAACAGATAGAGAGGATACTATAAGAATTAGAAAAGATACTGGATATGTTACATATACAGCGACGCAAATGCAAGACAATATAGTTAGGTTAATAATTTTTACTGTTCCATTAATAATTATTATAGTAGGAATTTTTATTTGGCAAATAAGAAGAAGGAAAAAATAAAAGAATATAAACAAGACTTCCTCATAAATTTTATGAGGAGGTTTTTTTATGAAAAGCGTATTAAAAGTAATATTTGTAATAATGGGAACTTTAATAGGTGCTGGTTTTGCATCAGGAAAAGAAATATATATTTTTTTTAATAAATATGGGATATGTGGAATTATAGGAATATTAATTTCAGGATTAATTTTAGGAATTTTAATATATAAAGTTTTTAATATACTTGTAAAACAAAAAGATATACATGAGTATAATCAATTATTAAATTATATATTTTATAATAGAATAAATAATAAAGGCAATATGTATAAAAGTGGCAGAAGTAATGAAAATAAAAATAATAAAATATGTAAATTTAATGAATATAAAAATGGTAGAATAAATATAGTTAAATACATTAACTACACTATTAATATATTTTTAATAATTTCATTTTATATAATGGTAGCCGGATTTAGTAGTTATTTTAAACAAGAATATAATATATCAATATATACTACTTCAACGATATTTGCTTTGCTATGTTATATAACATTAAGAAATAATATAGAAGGAATTATAAAGATATCTAGTTTATTAGTTCCAATTATTATTGTATTTATTTTAAATCTTGGTTCAAAAAATTTTAGCTTGGCTATAAATCAAATAGTTAACATGAATTTTTTTGGAAATAAATTTATAGAGAGTGTAATTAGTAGTGTCTTGTATGCAAGTTATAACAGCATAATACTAATTCCTGTATTAATATCTTTAAAAAAATATATCAATAATAAAAATAAAATATGGATTGGATTTTTTACTACTTTAATTATTATAATTTTAAGTATGTTTGTATATATAATTTTATTAAAAGCAAATGTAAATATTATTAAACTTGATCTTCCTTTAATATATATTGTAAAGCGATTTGGAAAAATTTATGAGTATATGTATGGAGCTGTTATTATAATATCAATATTTACATCAGCATTATCTGCTAGTTATAGTTTTCTTAAAAATTGTAGCAAGACTAAAAAAGGCTATAATAAATTATTAATTTTAATGTGCGTAACGTCCATATTTATTGCAAGTATTGGCTTTTCAGAACTAGTAAATATTTTATATCCTATTTTTGGCATTTTAGGAATTATACAAATATATTATATTTTAAAAATAAAAATATAATTATTTAATAAATATATTGAAAAAAAATGATAAAACTGGTATAAAAGTAAGTAGAAATAAAAGCAAAAGAGGAATAGTATAATATGAAATTAATTGATTTTAAAAGAGAAGATGCTAGAGGTTATAACAAGACATTAAATAAGAAAAAAGTTACGATTACTATGATAATTATTATATTAATTATTATATTAGTTGTTATTTCTGCAATTTATATTACAAATTCAAACTTTAGAAATTTAATGGATCATTATGTGTTTAGAAAAAGTGTTACAGAAAATAATTTAGAATGCATTAATATTAATTCGGAAAGTAATACACATATATATGCATATGATAAATATATAGTAACATTAGAAAAAAATATTTTGACACACTATAGTTCTTCTGGAAAAAAAGAAAGTGAATTAAAACTTGAAATAAGTGAGCCAATATTTGAGTCTGATGGAAAATATTTAATGATTGCTGAGAAAAATAAGCAAAAAATATATTTAGTTAATAATAATAGCATTATATGGCAAAAAGATATAGAAGGAACTATTTCAAAGATAAGTGTAAATAAAAATGGATATACAAGTGTAATAATATCTGGCACAACATATAAATCTGTAATTGCAGTATTTGATAAAGACGGAAAGGAATTATTTAAAACATACTTATCAAGTACAATAGCAATGGATTCGAGTATTTCAGAAGATAATAAATATTTAAGTTTTGCTGAAATAAATACTTCAGGAACTCTTATACAATCAACTGTAAAAACGATTTCAATAGATAAAGCAAAGGAGACTCCTTCTGAGTCTATAATATATACATATGATGCAGACCAAAATGATTTAATAGTAAATATGAAATATCAGGATAAAAATAAATTAGTATGCATTTATAATAGTGGAGTTCATGTTATTAATAATAATAAAGATGAGCTATTAATGTCACTTAATGAAAAAGATAAGAAAATTGCATTTTCTGATATTGAATTAAATAGCCATGCATATAGAATAATAGAAAAATCGACTGGGTTATTTAAAGCAAATTCAACTATTGAATTATATAATACAGCTACAAAGAAACAAAATGTATATACTTTTGATGGAGTAGCAAAAAGAATTTATTCACATTCTAGTATAATAGCAATAGATTTAGGCTCAGAAGTACATTTTATTGGTACAAATGGTTGGCTAATTAAAAAGTATAGCTCTACACAAGAGATAAAGAATATAGTAATAGCAGAAAATCTGGCTGGAATAATTTATAGAGACAAAATAGAAATTATTAATTTATAAGGAGTAAGAATATATGGGGATTATTGTTGATTTATTAATTATAATCATTATAGGTTTGTCAATCTGGATGGGCTATAAAAAAGGACTAACTAAAAGCTTTTTAAAAATATTTAATTTTTTTATAGCTCTAAT